>PWUG01000282.1 GCA_003562605.1 Syntrophomonadaceae bacterium
ATAGCTAACTCCGACTCTTGTACCCAGATCCTGAAAAGCGCGAACTGCCGGAACATTGTAGGAAAAATAGAGTGCTTCCCTAGCCGTGATCATTCCCCTGAAACGGTTATCAAAGTTTTTTGGCTGCCATCCTCGAGGTCCGGTAAAAGGTGAATCATCAAGTGTTGAACCACCACCGGCAAGGGTGCCTTCTTCAAATGCAGGAGCGTATGTAATAATCGGCTTGATGGCCGAACCGGGCTGACGAAGGGTGGAAAAGCGCAGGACTTCGTCAACCTTTTTATGATAATCACGCCCCCCACCTAAAGCTTTAATCTTCCCCGTGGTCGGGTCGGCAACGACTATAGCTGCCTGGGGCTGTGGTATCCCGCCTTCCTCATCGACCAGCTCCTGCAATTGCGCCCTTGTTAAATCACGGCCCGGAGGCAGCTGGGCAATTGCTTCCCGAACTCTCGGCATATCAACATATATTGTAGTCGGATAAAGATCAGTCCTCTTTAAAACCTCTTCCACATGTTTTTGCAGCGGCGGTTCCAGGGTCGTGTAGATGCGCAAACCACCGGTATATATAGCACGATAGGCTTCTTCCCTGGAGCCAATCGAGGGAATCTCACTTAAAATACGGATCAGTTCATTATGAACAACATGGTCGACAAAATGCGGATAGGGGTAATCTAGACTGCGGGGCTCGGCATAATCAATCTTTTGCTGCAGGGCATGCCTGTATTGTGCCTCGGTTATATAATCAAGCCTCTTCATACTTGAAAGCACAATGCGCATCCGCGCTTCTGTTTCCATTTCATTATCGATGGGATTATATAGATTTGGAGAGCGTACTGCTCCGGCCAGGATTGCCGCTTCGGCAATGTTTAAATCGCCAACACTTTTATCAAAATAGGTTTGTGCAGCCGCCTCCACTCCATAAGCACCGTTACCAAAATAGATGCGGTTTAGGTACATTTCCAGGATTTCGTCTTTCCCATAGCTTCGCTCCAGCTGCACTGCCAGCCAGATTTCCTGGATCTTTCGTCTGTAGGTTGTTTCGGTGCTTAAATAAGCATTCTGAGCCAACTGCTGGGTAATGGTACTTGCTCCCTGGACAATTGATCCCGCCCTGAAGTTGGCATAAGCCGCACGCATACTGCCGACAATATCAAAACCAAAATGTCTGTAAAAACGTTCATCCTCAATGGCTATAAAAGCCAGGCGTACATGCTCCGGAACCTGGTTTAAATTAACCACAATCCGGTTCTGTTCTTCATGCAAGGCGACAATTTCATTGCCACCGCTATCGTAAATATAAGATGTCTCTACCGTAGCCAAACGGGAAGGATCGAAGGGCGGCGCTTCATTAACATAATTTACCACCACAGCTGCAGTCGCTCCGCCGGCAATAAGAGTTAAAATCACCAAAAAGACAAAGATAATTTTTAATACAGTTCCGGCACGGCCCGGTTTTTTTCCTTTGTATCTTGCGGGTTTTTCAATTTTAAGATCGATTGGAACTTTTTTTTCTGCCACCCGCTAAGAGCCTCCCTTGTTAAATGGCGTTGTTAAGATAAATTACCTCTATTTGCATTAATAGGTGATTAACAGAGTTTTAAACTGCTGTTAAAAGCTGTGCAAAAAGGAGGTATACTACATTATTATAACACAATCAGGCAATAACCAATCAAAAGCTTGTGCCTTCAGGCTCGGCTGGAAAGCCCGGTTTTCTCAAAAATAAAAAAGCAAACCAGACCGTTCTCAAATCTGATAAAAACCATATTGAAGAAGAGCCAAAAATGTTATTTTAGTTTCTTTTAATTGACTATTAAGGGATAATAAAAGTTCCACCGGGACCTTTTGCTATTTGGCATTACTATTGCTATAGATATAAGCAAACCATCAAAGTTTAGAAAGGGGAATATTAAAGATGGACCGGGAAGCAGTAATCAGGGAAAGCAGCCGCATTATTGACTTCATTCTTAAAGATGAACTTACAGATGATGAAAAAAACCTTATTGTATCAGATTCAATAAAGAATTATTCGGAATATGTTAATCCGGCAATTCTCGCCGCACGCAAATCGGTTTCTTCGGATTACTCATTTGTTGAATGGGAAGACGAAGGAGCCGTATTCAGAGATACCCAGGGCGTTGAATTCATCGACTGCCTGGGGGGATTCGGCATCTACATGCTGGGGCACCGTAACCCAAAAGTGGTCGAAGTAGTTCAGGCACAATTAAACCGTTACGCCCTGCACAGCCAGGAACTGGTTGAACCCCTGCGCGGTTATTTATCGAAACTGGTGGAGATGATTACCCCCGGTGATCTTCAATATTCTTTCATCTGCAACGGCGGCGCCGAGGCCGTGGAAATGGCGCTCAAGCTGGCTCGCCTTGCTTCCGGTAAAACGTGGTTTATATCTACGGTTAATGCCTTCCATGGTAAATCGATGGGAGCGGTATCGGCAACCGGTAAAGGGGTTTATCGTCAACCCTACATTCCTTTGATTCCCGGCTTTCAGCATGTAGAATATGCTGATGCTGATGCTGTAGAAAAAGCGATTAAAAACCTGATTGCGGTCGGTGAATCTGTAGCAGGGGTAATTGTAGAACCGATCCAGGGTGAAGCAGGAATTATAGTTCCATCTCCCGGTTACCTGCCGGCCCTGCGTGAAATCTGCGATCGCTACGATGTTTGCCTGATTACTGATGAAATACAAACCGGGATGGGCCGTACCGGGACAATGTGGGCGGTAGAACAGGTTGACACTGTTCCTGATATTCTGATCATGGGCAAAGCTTTCGGCGGCGGGGTGATGCCGATTACCGGTATTGTAGCACGACCGCACCTGTGGGAAAATATGCTTGAAAACCCATGGATACTCGGCTCTCCCACCTTTGGCGGCAACCCGCTAAGCTGTTCGGCGGCAATAGCTGCGATCAAGTACACCGTGGAGTGGGATATCCCGCAGGCCGCCGCAGAAAAAGGCAGCTACATAATGGCCAAATTAGAAAGACTGAAAAATGATTATCCGATATTAAAAGATATCCGGGGCAAAGGGCTGCTCATCGGAATGGAGTTTCCCGGCGATGAAATTGGTTTTGAATTGGCAAAAGGATTATTCGATCAGAGAGTACTTGTGGGGGGTACTTTAAACAATGCCCGGGTAATCCGCATCGAACCGCCTGCGATAATCAGTTATGAGCAAATTGATACTGTATTAGATGCGTTGGAAGCGACCTTATCTGAACTTCAGAAAAAGTACGCCTAGCTGCCTTCGACCTGTCTATAATTTATCCAGCTGAAAATAAATTATCTTTAAGAGACACCTAAAGCAAATACAGGGAACCTGTTTCGTCAAAGGCGGGTTCCCTGTTTAATTCCTCTGCAACCAATCATATTATCGTTTATTTAGATAGAAAAGATAAACAGGCATTGAAAGGCCTGCTGTTACTTTATTTCATTGCCTGTGCACAAATATTGTTATTATTGTTCCAGCGATTTATTCCCCGGAGTTATGAAACGGATTGTTGACTTCTTTACTGCAATAACAGCATTCAATTACTTCCTTATCCCTTTCAGGATTGGAACTGTAAAACTTTTTATGACAATGCGGACATTCCCACTCAAACAATAAACTCATTCCTTTAAAATTTTTTCTATGCTTTATTAATGTTAAAGCTATCGCCTCTTCACCGCCCTTTCCACTTTGGCTCCCTTTTCTCCATAAAAGCGGCAATGCCTTCCTGAAAATCTTCAGTCTGCAAAAGAAACCCGAGAGCTTCCTGCTCCAGTTTTAAACCCGACTGCAAATCAACATCTATGCCGTTGTTAATAACTTCCTTGATTTTTTTCAATCCAAGCGGGGGCTTGCCGGCCAGTTTACCCGCAAACTCAGAGACAATCCTATCCAAACTTTCCTTGTTGGAAACTTCATCGACAAGGCCGATTTCTTTCGCTTCAATTCCGTTTACAGTTTCACCACTGAGAATCATTCTCTTGGCCAGGGGGACCCCGACTCGGCGAGGCAGACGCTGGGTTCCGCCCCACCCGGGCAACAAACCGCGGCTTATTTCCGGCAGGCCGAGCTCGGAATTATCTGAGGCAAAAATAAAATCGCAAGCCAGGGCTATTTCGCAGCCTCCCCCAAGCGCAAAACCATTTACCATAGCAATTACAGGCTTCTCGTAAGCGGCAAGCATTTCTACAACCGGTTCCACCGGAGCGGTTTCCGAAAGATCCCAACCGGCAGAGAAGCAGTGCTTGATCTCCTGCTGACCGTCCTTTTCCCTGATCCTGGGATTACCTGTAATAACCAGGACTCTGATCTCGTCATCGGAGGCAATCTCTTCCAGGGCTTCTTTCATCTCTATGCCAAGGGTGCTGTTGATTGCATTCAAACGCTGGGGCCGGTTAAAAGTTATCCGCGCCACATTATCATTCTTTTCGACAATAATTGTCTGATAAGCCATTTCAGACACCTCTTTTCTCTTTAATCCCGGACAATACGTTATTTCAACATATATCAATATATTCCTGCCGGTTACTTGCCTCTCAATACAGGTTCGATTCTGCTTTTAAGCGGTTCAGGTACGTTTTTAAACATGAAATGGTCGACTTTTCGAACGACTGAGCTGCTGACTTTAACCATCAGGGCCAGCTCCTGTGCGGTCAAGCCCTGATTTTTACGCAGTTCTTTGACTGTTTTACTGCCAAAGGTTCTAAAAAACATAGTAACCCTCCACTTTAAATATGCGTATTATAAAGAAATAGAAAACCAATCGCCATGAAGTAGGCTACAATACCAAGAGCAAGCAGTGACAGCCCTTTCTCGAACAGATCTATTTTTCGCTGCCGCTCCAGGCAGTCCATGCATAATGGAACTTTCTCAAAATTTTGTTATCCATAAGTTAAAATCACCTTTATAAAAATTCATCCTGAACATGAGCAAATTCCTTTGGGTCAAAGGTCTTAAAGGCCAGGGGATCACCTTTTAAAACAGCAAGGGATGATTCGAAAGTCGGGCGGGGCCGGTTGTAAAAGACGCCCAGGGGTATTTTGTCACCCCACTGGCGGGAAAGTTCGATCGCGCTTGTCCAATCCTGCGGATCCTCAATTTCCGGGAAATAGACCCGCTCATTATACCAACCATAGGTGTTGATCTTGTTAAAGCTTACGCAGGGCTGTAAAATATCAACCAGGGCGTAACCGGGGAAATTAATTGCCGCTTTCATCGTCTCTTTCAGGTGATCTTTTTCTGCGCTGTAACAACGGGCTACAAATCCCGCTCCCAGTACCAGGGCCAGAGCAAGGGGGTTAAGGGCCGGCAGAACTACCCCGCTCACCTGCACACCTGTCTTCATCCCCGGATCGCTGGTTGGGCTGGCCTGTCCTTTTGTTAAACCGTAGATCTGGTTGTTATGGACAAAATGAGCAAGATCGGGATTGCGACGGACATTGTGTATGAAATGATTACCACCTTCGCCGTAACTGTCGCCATCGCCCGATTCGACTATTATTTTTAAATTTTTATTTGCTGCCCGGGCACCCAGGGCAGGTGGAAGAGCACGCCCGTGAAGACCGTTGAAACCGTTGGCCTTAATATAGTGAGGTATCTTCGCCGCTTGCCCGATACCGGAGCAAATCAACACTTCATGGGGAAACAGTTCAAGTTCAGCCAAAGCTCCGGCCAGCGCACTGCGTATACCAAAATTTCCGCACCCCGGACACCAGGCAGTCTCTCCGATCAGATAAGCTTTAAGATCAGGCATCATTCTCAACCTCCTTTACAATTTCATGGGCCATAAAAGGCCGCCCGTCATATTTGAGTATTGAACCTCCAACCGAAAGCCCTGTTTCACGACAGATGAGAGAGGCCAATTGTCCGGTAGCATTATTTTCAACACAATAACTTCTTCTAACCCCGGGAAGTAAATTTTTCAACCTTTTCTGAGGTAAAGGCCAGATATCACTGAAGTGAAGCATAGCTGTTTTCGTTCCCGAGGACGAAAGTGCGTCTACCGCTTCGCGTAGAACACCATAAGTAGAGCCCCAGCCGACCAGGAGAAGCTCCGGGTGAGGATCGCCGTATAAATCCGGTTCATCCATCTCTTCTGCCAGGGCTTTAAGTTTACGCATCCGTTTATCTACCATCAGGCGTCTTGTCTCGGCATCTTCAATAATATTACCGTTTTCATCATGCTCATCACTATCCACCAAAACTACCTCATCCTTAAACTGTCCCGGAATAATCCGTGGAGAGATGCCATTATCAGTCAGGCGGTAGCGTTTGTAGGGTTTCTCAAAATCGCCTTCTTCGGCAATAGCGCGGTTATAACCGAGCCGTCCAAAATCGAATGGCTCGATTGAACGGTGAGTATCGGCAAAATTTTGGTCCGACAAAAACATAACCGGCGTCTGGTAACGATCGGCGAGTTCAAATGCTTTGTTAAGCCTGTAGAAAGCATCTTCATGCGAAGTTGCGCTGAGAACTGCCCGAGGGAATTCACCGTGCCCGGCATGAATGACAAACCCCAGGTCACCCTGTTCAGTTCGCGTGGGCAATCCTGTAGCCGGGCCCGGGCGCATGCCGACAATAAGGACCAGGGGTGTTTCAGTCATCCCGGCAAGCGAAAGCCCTTCCACCATCAGGGAGAATCCGCCTCCTGAAGTTGCAGTAAGGGCTCTAACTCCGGCGTACGAGGCGCCCAGCGCCATATTTATAGCTGCGATTTCATCTTCGGCCTGCTCAACAACCAGCGGATAATCGATGCCTTTTTCAGCCAGGTAATTCATAACTCCGGTAGAAGGAGTCATCGGGTAAGCTGAGTAAAACCGGCAGCCGCTGGCCAGCGCAGCCATACCCAATACCTGGTTTCCATCGATGAAAAGTTTTTTTTCGTCTTCATTTGGGGGGGGCAGATCAAAGCAGGCGTTGCAAGAATCGGCAGCTGAATCCATACCTGCCCTCAGGGCATTAATATTTTTTTCTGCTACCCCTTCTTTATCAGCAAAAGTTTCTTTTAGCAATACTTCCACGGCCTCACTCTGCAGACCGATCAAGACCAGCAGTGCGCCGACAGCCACAGTGTTGGCCATGACCTTTCCGCCTGCTTCTTCAGCAAGCTTCTGCAGTTGGACAGGTACTCCCCTGTCCTCATCATCAGGCAGGGAAAATAACTGTGGGTCGAAAATTACCCGGCCCGAAGAAGCCAGATTGCCGCAGTGTTGGTTGTAAGTTTCTTCATTCAGGGCCACCATTATGTCGATCGATTCGATATTGGTCCAGGGTTTACCCGCGGCTATACGCAGCCTGGAAAAGTTATGGCCGCCCCGGACACGGGACATGTAATCCTTGGTATAGATCAACCCGTAACCTTTTCTGACCAGGGCTTTACCAAGCAAGTTCATTACTGTATCCATACCCTGACCGGCTGCACCTCCGACAAGGATATTCACTTCCATTAGAGATGTTCAACTCCTTTGCATCTTTTATCAGTTTACTGCTACCGCCAGTTAATCCAGGCCAACAGAATTAACCCGAAGAGCACCAGGATAAAACCGCTGGCGTAGCTGAGGTAATGGGTATACTTATTTATCTTCGGTACGCTTTTGGCTATGCCGGTGAAAGTCCCCGCTACAAGCAGGGGAACCCCATGACCGATCCCGTAGATAAAAAGCAACCCGCTGCCATAAAACGGCTCGGCCTGAACTGCTGCATAAGTAATAATCACAGCAAGAACCGGTGTGGCACATGGTGACGCGACCAAACCAAAAAGCATACCCATAACAAGCGAGCCGGCCAGGCCAGCCTTCTTTAACGGAATTCTATTTAAGCCGGGCAGGTTAAAAGTCAGCACGCCAAGCAGCTGCAGACCCATAATAATGGCCACGGCAGCGAGGATATAATACCAGACGGCATCAACCTGGCCGAATATCCTGCCAAAATAAGCGGCGACAAAACCTAAAACTGCAAAAGTAACCGCAAGTCCGATTACAAATGACGAAGAGAGCATAAATCCCCGCGAACGAGGCCCTTCAGCGTACCCACCTATATAACTTACCAGGAGAGGGACCATTGACAGTATACAGGGGCTGATACTGGTGACAAAACCCCCGATGAAAACAAGGGCCAGGGTGAGTAAAGACCTCTGCTCAACAACCCGTGGAATGGTTTCCGAAAAAAAAGATTCCAATCGTGAAAAACTTATTTCTGCATCTTTATCTGTTTCCCCGATAATCGGGTCAATGCGTTGAACCATTTCCTCAAAACTGAAAGCCCCGGCTTCTTCGGCTGTTAATACCCCTTTTCCATCAATAAAAAAAAATGCCGGTATATATAAAACTATAAACTCTTCCAGAAGTTTTTCAGTTTTCGGATTCTCCAGGTCAGCAATAATAAAGACAACTTCGTCGGAATAATATTCTTTTAGAGCCATAATCACGGGCTCCATCAATACGCAGGCGCTTCACCAGCGGGCATAGAATTCAAGAACGATCGGTTTTTCATTCTGCCGGGCTTCTAAGAAGGCTGCATAAGGATCACCTGTAGGCTTGAATTCAGCATCTGCCGCTTCTTCCGCATCCACTTTCCCGCCTCTACCTGCAATATCAATCTGATCTTTTTCGGCTGTAGAAAAAAGAGTCTGGTTAGTAACAATCAGGACAGAAATCACCGCAATAGTGACAATTGCCAGGACAGTTAGTTTATATTTTTTGGCCACAATGCTGCCTCCGATTATATAAATTGTTCCCTTTTTTCTTACACTTTATCATAACATAAAGAGCATATCATTGCTAAAATAATGGAGTGATCGTTTGCTTAGAAAATGATGGCCGGTGTGGAGGGGATAATTTTTATCAGGGCAGCAGCCAATCCGAGTATAAAAGCAGAATTATAGCTATTTGACGATTCTGCACTTAATTATCTTTCCTGTACAGGCAGCTCATGATATCGCGGCGGGAAACTATACCGACCAACTTATCGTTGTCGTCGACAACCGGGAGCCGATTAATACTATTTTCCACCATCAGCGTGGCCGCTTTTTCCACCGACTCTTCCGGTTTAACGGAGATTACATTTTTACTCATCAACTGGCCCGCTTCCAGTGACATCGCCCTCTGGAGTTCTTCAACAAACTTTTTTGGACTGCCCAGGTAGATCAACCCACCAAGTATTTCCAGGTATCCTGGGGTCTTTATCCGGGAAGCTCTTCTGATTAAATCACCCTCGGTTACCATCCCTGCGACTTTACCGCTTTCATCTAAAACGGGCAGGCCGCTAATGTTGTTTTCCTGAAGCAGCTTGGCGCATTGTTCTACGGAATCGCTGGTCGAAACAGTTATGACATCTGTGGTCATAATTTCTTTTATTCGCATCTTATAATCCCTCCCTAGCTTATAACAAAGCTGTTTATTGCATCCATGTATTTCCCCGAATCGACAAACATGATATCGTTATGGTCAGCTCCCGGAATTACTATAAAATCCTTTTGTTTCGATCCCAGGCTTTCGAATAAATCCCTGCCCTGGGTTAAAGGAACAAGGCGATCATGCTGACCATGTATCACCAGGGCCGGCAGGCTAATCTCGCCCGTCAGACGGCGATACTCTTTTTCCAGCGGCGTCAGATCACCGGGCGACGGGAGGCCAAGATGGTGGATTAAACCGGCCACGCTGATAAAGCCACTCTCGATAATCAGGCCTTTGAGCCGATCCGGATAATGCACAGCAAGCTCCAGGGCAGAGATGCTGCCCAGCGAACGGCCCATGACAAACCAGTCGTTCTCAAAACCATCTTCGGAAAAATTTTCGAAGACGTATTCAAAAATCACCCTTGCATCTTCGACCATACCCTGAAAACTCGGATTCCCCTGGCTGGCTCCATAGCCGCGGTAATCGGCAACCAGCAGGTTTATACCTCTTTCATTATACATGGGTGCAATTCCGTTATAGTCGCTGACAACCTCGCCATTGCCGTGAAAATATAAAAGCCAGGGTTTTTTTACATCACCCCGGAAGGCACGGCAGACAATCGAAATACCTTCATCAACCGGGACTTCCAGATCAAAAGCGCCGTCAGGCGGTTTGCTGTGCTGCCGACGTGGATAGAAGAGGTACATCAATAGCGAAGAGCTATCTATCTTGGCATAGAGGTCAGGCATTGGACCACCCTTTCAGGGGAAAAATGTGCTCCACCAATTATTAAACTAAATTCTATCTGCCTCTGAAGATTGAAATAAATTTATTATTCCCTTGCATTTGTTGGTATAACACTAGATTTTCTTTTCGATCAGGCTGCAGTTTTTATCAAACAGGTCCCGTCCCTGTTTTAAGATTTCATCTGTTTCGAGTTTAAATTTTTCCAGCACATTTTTATCAGAAATCATGCCCAGATTTATCCTGACATTGTAACAGGCCCCGGTAAGTCCTGCCATAGCCTGCAAGTTGGCTACCCCGAGGTCGGTAATAGCCGCGGGGTTACCCTTTGAAGCAACTTCGTTCACGATTGATAAAACACGCAAGCTACCACGAGCAGTCTGCATGGGAACGTTAGCAGCATTTAACGCAGCGGCCTGAATAGCCATTACCCTTTCAGCTTTTTCTTCCGTGCTTTCCTTGGGTAAACGGTAGGCTTCCATGACCTGGTTAAAGGCAACCGTATCTTCATCAATTGCTTCCGCCAGCTTGTTCATCAAAAAACGGGCTTCTTCGCCGGAATGTTGGAGTATATCAACTATTTCACCAAGTTTTTCCCGATTCTGGCTGAGATTGCAATACATCGAAAGCAGCCCTGCGCCCTGAGCTCCGGCCAGGGCAGCAACACTACCTCCCCCCGGGGCCGGGGAAGAAGAAGCAACCTCACGAATAAATTCTTCTATTGATAACTCTTTAAGCATTTTAAATAACTCCTTTTGTTCCTCGTTAAGTTTTCTATTATTATAACAATGATTCTTAAATCAAGCCAGTTCCTTATGGGCATCAATACCAGAAGCGATATCTTTAATTGCCTTTTCAACTTCGGGAGCCAGCGAAGGCACTTCATGCCACTTCATGATCTCCTTGATTAAAGCATTGGCACTTTCTCCGAAATCTTTGCTTCCGGCTGCCTTCCAGTTATCATAAGTGTTACGATTGAAAGTCTTTGTAAAATGCATTTCGCTGCGGAAATGGTCCAGCGTATGCTGCTCAGTTATAAAATGCCCACCCGGGCCGACTTTTTCGATTACATCCAGGGCAAGGGTATCGGGATTGACATCAACCCCCCGGATCATATATTTAACCGCACCGGCTCCTTCATTGCATAAAACCAGATATTCGAGACTGCAGGTCATACCGGCACCAATATAACCAAGATCATGAATTAAATTTCCTCCGGCCAACCCTGCCATAAGCAAACTAAAACCAGCTTCCATAGCTGCCTGCTGATCAAAACTCTGAGCGTCAGTACAACCGGCTAAAGTAAAATTAGGCAAATTATAATAATCGGCTAACTGAACCAATGATATCCAGCCTAATACACTTTGAGGGTCACCGTAAGAACAAACGGTCGTAATCATATTAAGTGATGGTGTGCCCCCGCCATATATAAAAGGCGCCCCTTTTGCTTTAAGCTGGTGGACAACCAACCCTGAAAGGACCTCGGCATTTGCTAAAGCCAGCGCACCGGCAGTCGTAATAGGCCCGGTTGCCCCGCACATTACAGCAGCAGCATAAACTAGAGGAATTCTTTCTTCGGCAGCAGTGAGCAGTTTTTGTAATGACCCCGCGGAATGGACAAGTGGTGAGCTGGGCTGTGAAAAATGGATAATATATGGCTTTTCAACAAGTTTTTTTCTGTTTCCGGCAACTAGAGCAGCCATTTCTATAATATCCAGCAGCCCCTGTCGATCATGGGCATCAAAAATAATCGGCTTTGTACTGTTTAAAGTCATAGCCGCAAAGTGGTGACGGTCCGATCTCTTGTCCGGTACATCCGAGGCCCGGGCCATGGACATAATATAATCGATGTTCTCAAGAGCATCGGTTATAGTGGAGGCATTAATTGTATCCTGTAAAACAGCCCGCCGCCTCTGGCCGGTATCGATATCAATTATATAAGGTGTATCGGACCCTGGGCCGAAATAAACTCTGCCTTTCTCCAGGTTCATTGCGCGGTCCCCGTCCCGGTTGTAAATAGCAATTTTACAGGGGGCAGTTTGCAGAGCCTGTTGAACCATCCAGACAGGTATCTTTACTAAATCTCCGGTTATACGTGCACCGGCCTCGCGTAAAAGTTCAATTGCTTCGGGTTCACATATTTTCACACCAACCTGTTCAAGAATGTCCAGGGTGGCCAGGTGCAGTTGACCCACTTGATCTGTAGTTAAATTGAGCAATCCCATTCTTTTTTGGAAAAACCTTTTATTAATCATAGTTATTGCCTCCCAAACTATTATGATCCCACCCAGGTATGCTCTTCCCATGAATTTAGCAATAAGTTTTGTTACTTCTGTCCGGCCGCTTCCTGATCTCGCTTTATAACAATTTTTCTTATCTCTTTTTCGACTTCAAGGGGCAAAACTGCGGAATATTGGTTCCCGAGAACTGCTTTTATATGCTCGTTTGCTGCCTCCCCAAAGGTTTTGCCACCTTCGGTTTTCCAGGCATCGTAGTTTTTACGGTTCAGGATTTGCGGGAAATATAGCTCTTTTCGAAAATGGCTCATAGTATGCTCTTCAGCCAGATAGTGACCGCCGGGTCCGACTTTTTCAATCAGATCCAGAGCCAGATATTCTTCATCAACTTCGATCCCACGCAGCAGGTTTTTTACTGCACCGACGGCTTCATTGCAGAGAAGTAGGTGCTCCAGGCAAGAGGTCATCCCCACACCCATGTATCCGAGGTTGTGGATCAGGTTGCCGCCGGCCATACCGGCAACGACAAGGTTAAAGCCTGCTTCCATCCCGGCCTGCTGGTCAAATGTATGGGCATCGGTGCATCCGGCGGTGGTAAATGAAGGCAGCCTGTAATACTGGGATAGTTTAACCAGGGCAATACAGCCGCGGTCACGCTCCGGCCCCCCGTAAGAACAGATCGAAGTACCCATGTGCATCGGGGGAATACCACCTCCGTGTATAAAGGGCGCCCCCCTGGCTTTAAGCTGATGGATCACCAGGCCGGAAAGGATTTCGGCATTAGCTACAACCACCGCCCCGCCTGCAGTGACAGGGCCGGTAGCGCCAAGCATTGGCGTTGTGGCATAAACAAGAGGAATTCTTTCTTCAGCACAGGTCAGCAGTTTCTCGAGAGCCTCACGTGAGTGAACCAACGGTGAGGTTGGTTCAGCATAAAGAGCTATGCCTGGCTTGTCTCTTAATCTTTCTCTTCCTCCGGCGGCCAGTGCGGCCATCGCGATTATTGCTTCCAGGTTGCGGCGGTTGTAACAGGTAAATAAAACCGGCTTAGTTGTATTCATAAGCATAGCTTCGAACTGGTAAAGATCCGAGGTATCAACCGGCACATCCGATATAAGACCGAGAGACATAACAAAATCAATGTTATCGAGGACATCAATCAATCGTGAGGAGTTGCAGACGTCAGTTCTTATGACCTTCCGGCGCTGACCGCTCTCGAGATCGATCGTGAAAGGCACTTCTGAACCGGAGCCATAATAGATCCGCCCTTTTTCCAGGGTCATCGCTACCGAGCCATCGCGTGCCGCTAACGATACAACTTTTGGCGCCGATTGCAGGGCGTCCTGGACCATCCAGGCCGGTATTTTAACCAGGTTCCCATCAACCTTCGCCCCGCTGCCATGTAAAAGATCCAGCGATTCCGGTTCGAATATTTTTACCCCGACCCGCTCGAGGACATGAAGTGTAGCATAGTGAAGGCGTTCAACTTGATCGACAGTCATTATGTTAAGACCAATCGTGCTCTGGGCAAGCTTGTTTACATGCATAACTTCGACTCCTTTTATGTCTCTTTCTCTAGTAAAAATTAGGTGCGGCGGGCTGTAACTCCACTGAACACAGCTTCATTTAAGCCAAATATCAACCCGAAGTGTTTCCTGTTATTACCGGTTATCTCCCGAGTCCTTAATACTGCCCTTTAATTTTTCTGCAGCGCATAATATTGCCTCCTCGATCTGTATATAACCGCTGCACCGACAGAGGTTGCCGGAGATTGCTACTTTTATTTCCTCGGAAGTGGGCTGCGGGTTTTCTTTTAAAAGGGCGTATGCCGACATGATCATCCCGGGAGTGCAAAACCCACACTGTATAGCTCCCTTTTCTACAAATAATTCCTGGATAGGATGAATGTTATTCCCCCTTGAAAGGCTCTCTATAGTCTCTATTCTGCGCCCCTGGACTTTTCCGACGGGAACCAGGCAGGAATTGACCGCCTGATTGTCAAGAAGTACTGTGCAGGCCCCGCATTCACCTTTCCCGCAGCCCGCTTTCGTGCCGAATAATCCAAGTTGTTCACGCAAGAGCTGCAATAAATTATCTGCCGGATCGGCATAAACTTCAACCGGTTCTCCATTCAGGTGAAAATTTATCAGTTGATTTTTCACCGGTAATCACCTTCCTCCCTGCCCACTGCTCTTTCAGCCGCTTTTTTCAGAGCTCTGCCAGCCAGAACACCAATCAGATGACGCCTGTATTGTGCCGAGCAGCGCAGAAGGCTGTTACGTACATCAACCTCGGCAGCAGCTGAAGTTTCTGCGTTACGCCAGGTTTCTTCACTGACAGACATTCCTCTAAGCATTTCTTCAGTATGCAATAAGCGGGTCGGAGCCGGCCGGACCGGTGCGACAACCAGCAAAATGTCCTTCAGGCGGCCTTCAACTATGCGTACCCGCGCTGCAGCATTGACCAGCGGCAATGACAGCGCTTTACGGGATGCAAAGCGGACAAAAGCCGATCCTTCATCACCGACACAGGTTTCAAGAATTAGCCTGAGCATTATTTCTGAGCTGCTGTCAATAAGAGAAAGGTTATGGTCTTTATATAGATCCTCAACCTTTTCTTCGCGATATTCTCCTGCAGTATTGATTAAAACTGCATTGGCACCCAGTGCAACCAGCGCCACAGCTGCATCTGCTGCCGGAGCGGCATTTATAACGTTTCCGCCGACGGTACCGATATTGCGCAATTGTGGTGAGCCAATCAGGGAACAGGCTTCAGCCAGGGCTGTTGCCTTTGATCTGACCAGGGGTGAGCCTGCTGCAGCTGTATGAGTTACAGTGCTGCCAATAGTCAGGATTCCATCAATTTGTTCAATTTTAGTGGTTTCCGGAATCACTGTAATGTCGATCAACTGATCTGGCAGTTTCTGTAAATACAGATCGGTCGCTCCGGCAACTACCCGTGCGTTGCCTTTACTGTCGCTCATGGAAGCAAGAGCCTGCTCCAAATTTGAGGCAATCAAATAGCCCAACTAGATACACTCCCATCCGGACAAAGCCTGGTAAATCTTTTCAGCAGTAATCGGCAGTTCATTTACCCGGGCACCGGCAGCATCAGCAACTGCATTCGCAATCGCCCCTAAAACCGGAACCATGACAATTTCGCCCAATCCCTTTGCCCCGAAAGGCCCTTCCACATCTTCAGTTTCGATGAAAATAGGATTTATAACCGGAATATCCAATGCTGTCGGTATTTTATAGTCGGTCAGCGACGCGTTGGCGACCCGCCCATTTTCAAACAGGTACCCTTCATAACAGCTCATACCCAATCCCTGGGTAACTCCTCCGTAAACCTGGCCCCGGGCGGACAGTTGGCTGACTATACGGCCGGAATCATGGGCGGCAACAATACGATGTACGGTCAAAGCGCCGGTTGCTTTATCTATTTCAACCTCAGCGGCATGGGCGGCAAAAGAGTAAGTTACAGAAATGTTGCCGTACCCTGTATCATCATAATCACTTTCATCCGGAACATATTTGCCTTCTCCGGTTAAATTCAGCCCACTGGTTTGGCTGTGGTAATAATAGGCAATCCCGGACAGTTCATATTGACTGCCGGAAGCGCTGCGGACAATTCCCTTTTCCAATATAACCGGTTCGCCGGATATCTTGGAGGCTGTCCGAACAATTTTTTCACGCAGCTGTTCAGCTGCCAGCTGGATCGCCCTGCCGCCGACAGTAGTCTGCCTCATTGCTAGAGCTCCCAGCGAATACGGGGTTGCCATGGTATCCCTGGAATATACGGTAATCAGCTCCGGATCCAGGCCGAGTGTCCTGGCCGCAATCTGGGTAAAAGCAGCATGGGCACCCTGCCCGTAATCCTGTTCACCAGTGAAAAGAGATACCCGCCCGTCAATTTCAAGACGGGCCAGGGCAGACGCCCCGCGCAAATCTTTTCTGATCACAGTACTACCATTGGCATGAATAGCGGCACTAATCCCGTAACCCCGGTCTTTTTTCTTTTTGTGCCAGCCGATTTCAGAAGCGGCAGAATTCAAACAGTCAGCCAGGCCACAGCTCTTGATCTTAAGCCCGTGTACAGTAATATCTCCCTCGCGGGTACAGTTTTTCAGGCGCAGCTCGAGTGGATCCATCTCCAATTCACGGGCTGCCATATCCATTAGCGATTCGCTGGCAAAGTTAGCGGCCTGGTTTCCATATGCCCTGTACTGGCCGGTCGGCACTTTGTTCGTATAGACCAGGCGAACCCTTGTTTTTATATTGGGAATGCGGTAAACAGAATCATTGCGTTCAGAAATGGTTTTCGAAACCCAGGGAGCCTGGGCACTGTAAGCACCGTTATCAGTTATAATATCTGCTAAGCGGGCTAAAATTGTCCCATCCCGACGCAAAGCCATTTTCATATTAATCTGTGCAGCAATCATCGGGCGCCCTACCGTAAATTCTTCTTCACGGGTCAGCTGCATCTTTACCGGCGCGCCCGCCTGCATTGCCAGCAGAGAAGCCAGGATGAAGAGTTTGAGATTGCCGTAAACCCTTCCCCCAAATCCTCCGCCCATCACCGGCCCGATTATGCGGACCTTGGAATAAGGCAGGTTTAAAACCCTGGCAATGATCTCGCGGACCATATCGGGTGATTGCAGTGCGGTATTTAAGACCAGGCTATTGTAGCGATCACTTGCCGCAACGCAGGTAATTGGTTCAAGATAAACCGGGTGAACCGAGGGAATAGAAAAAGAGCTTTCTACAATTACATCCGCTTCCCTGAGACCAGTTTCGGCATCGCCTCTTGAGAGCGTCCTCTGCCAGGCGATATTGCCCGGAAAATTATCATGAAGCTGAGGCGCGCCGTCAAATAATGCTTCGTTTGGTTCATACACGGCGGGCAGCAGTTCGTATTCCACCAGAATAGCCTCCAGCGCCCGTTCAGCTATTTTTTGATTAACAGCAGCTACAGCTGCCAATTCGTCACCGATATAACGCACCCGGTCAACCGCCAGGGGCATTTCATCATCAACAACAATGCCGAAAGGTTTGCACTGCAAGCCGGATCCGGTAAGCACGGCACGTACTCCGGGCATCGCCTCTGCACCGGAAACATCAATGTTTTTTATCCGGGCATGTGGGTGAGGGCTCCGTAATATTTTTCCATAAAGCATTCCGGGGTAGTTCAAATCAATACCGTAAACAGCTTTACCGGTGGCCTTGGCCCATACTTCCGCGTCTTGAAATTCTTTCCTCACTGCTTTCGGAATATTTATTGTCACCGTGTCCACTTTCATCACAATCCTTCCTGTCAACATCATCAGACTGCAAAGCTTTTTATAATTTTGCGCACTGCAGTGCGAATGAACCTTGGTTGCTTAGCATAGCTCTTCTGCTCCCAGGACATTGGCGTAACAGACGATAACCTTTCAAGTTTATCAATCAGATCATTGAATCTTTTTTCCAGCACCTGCTCCGGCCCTAGTTGATGGTCAAAAATCAGGCTAGCCAGCTGTCACTTCTCATTTTCCAACCCGGATCCTGGGATTAAGCAGGCTATATAAAACATCTGCAGCCAGGTTTGAAAAACTGTAAATAGCAACAATAATCATACTACCGGCCTGGATTAGAGGAAGATCCTGACGCTGAATTCCATAAACAAGCAATCTTCCCAAACCAGGATAACCGTAAACGGCTTCGGTTACGATCAAACCGCCCAGTAACCAACCGATGCCCATGGCGACCACGGTTACCGTTGGCAGCAGTGAATTGCGCAGTATGTGCCGGGTCAAAACCTGCCAACCGGGCAGGCCTTTAAGATCGGCAGCCCGTACGTAGTCGGTGCGAAGTACATCGATAGTGCCCGATCGGGTCATACGGGTAATATAACCGAGCCCGGTCAGGCTGACAGTAATAGCCGGTAAAATTAAAAAAGGTAAAGCTTCCATAAAAGTGGAATCCGGATTAATCGAGGAGTTAGCCGGAAACCATTGTAGCCCTATCGCCAAAAAAGCAATCAGCAATAACCCACTGACGAATTCTGGAAGGCCGACAAAGGCCATGGAAACACCTGTGATGATCTGGTCAGGCCATTTATCCCGTTTCATTGCCGCAATCACACCGAAAATTATGCCAAGCGGGACATAAATAAGCAGGGCCAGTCCTGCCAGCATAGCCGAGTTACCCAATCTTTCCATAACCATAGGCCGAATCGGAACCCGGCTGACGAGGGAATTACCCCAATCTCCCCGGACAAAGTTTCCGGCCCAGTTTAAATACTGGGTATGCAGCGGTTGGTTGAGGCCAAGTTCTTCCCGTAAATTCGCAATTGCTGTTTCTGTGGCAAACTGTCCCAGGATTAATTGGGCCACATCTCCTGGTAAAAACTGGGTAACAGAAAATATAATAATTGATGCCAGGAACATGGTCAGAACAATAAAACCCAGGCGTTTTAGCAGATATCCGGCCATCACAGATCCCTCCCCGGACGATCCGCCTTTTTTTGCAATAAACCGCTCTGCGCTAACCGGAGTTCGTCCACAGGTATATGACAGCAAATACGGTGATCATTTTCTAATTCCCGCCACGGCGGTTCCTGCTGCTCACAAATATCGCCAAGCTTACGGGGGCAACGGGTGTGGAAACGGCAGCCCGATGGGATATTCATTGCACTCGGCACGCTGCCCTTTAAGCGAATAGCCTCCTGTTTGATATCAGGATCGGGGATCGGGATAGCGGATAGAAGCGCTTCGGTGTAGGGATGATACGGAGGCACGAAAACATCTTCGGCAGAACCGATTTCCCAGAGCCTTCCTAAATATACAACGGCGATCCAATCAGAGATGTGGCGTACCGCGGCCAGATCATGCGATATAAATAAGTATGAAGTACCCTTGGACTCCTGAAGATCCACCAAAAGATTCATCAGGGATGCCTGTACCGATACATCGAGAGACGAAATCGGTTCGTCACAGATCATCAGGGTCGGTTCGGCGGCAAATGCCCGGGCAATCGCGACACGCTGTTTTTCTCCGCCGCTCAGTTCATGCGGTAAACGGCTTATAAATTCTGCCGGCAAATTTACAGCCTGAAAAAGCTCACGCACCCGCCCGCGAACTTCTTTTCTGCTCATATTACGTAAAAGTATTAAAGGCCTTTCAACGCTGTCCCCGGCCGGGTGCTGGGGATTAAGCGAGGCATCAGTATTCTGAAAAACCATCTGCATCTTCTTTAAGGCTTCCCGGGATCTTTTTACAACCGAGTAAGGCATTATTTTGCCTTCGAGCTCAATTTCACCGGAAGTAGCCTCTTCAAGTCCGACGATACAGCGGGCCAGGGTAGTTTTGCCGCAGCCGCTCTCGCCAACAATTCCCATTGTAAACGAGCGGCGCAAACGGACTGAAATATCATCAACTGCTTTTACAACAGTTCTACTGCGCTTCCATAATGATGTGAGCCCTCCTGTAACCGGAAAATACTTCTTTATATTCCGCGCTTCAAGCACAAGATCACCCAGTTCCTGCTCCGCCTCAAAGCGGGCAGGGCAGGTTCCGGAAGCAGCATTTGCATCATTTTGCAGCAGTTCCCACCGGCGGCAAGCGGTCAGATGGCCGGACTCAATCTCAACCTGAGCCGGCCTCTTTTCTTCACATGCCGGCTCTACCAGTTCACAACGTGGAGCAAATATACAACCGTCCGGCAGCTGATCCGGCCTCGGGATAAAGCCTGGAATCGCGCATAAGCTTATATCTTTTTTACTGGCTTCAATGCGCGGGACACAACCTAAAAGTCCCCTCGTATAGGGGTGAAGCTTATTCTTAAAAACCTGCTCGATAGTACCTTCTTCCATAACCTCACCGGCGTATAACACGCCAACCCGGTTACAGATGCGGGCAACGACGCCCAGATTGTGGGTTATATAGAGAACTGATGTATCAAATTCTTTCAATAGATCCCGAACTAAATCGAGGATAACTGCTTCAGTGGTAACATCAAGAGCAGTTGTCGGCTCATCCATAATAATCAGCTGTGGATTAGTAGCCATAGCGGTGGCAATCAGCACCCGCTGCAGCATCCCGCCACTTAACTGGTGGGCGTAACGTTTAACTACCGACTCCGGGTCGGGCATACCCACCTTTGACAGCATCTCGATCGCCCTGGCTTTTGCCTGCTTTTTGGACATGCCGAGATGGGCGCGTACTACTTCGGAGATCTGATCACCAATGAGCATGGAAGGGTTAACCGATGCCCCGGGATCCTGATGGACCATGGTTATCCGTGAACCCCAGATGTTCCGCATTTCAGCTCTCGATAATCCAAGCAGATCAGTATTTCCAAGCATTACAGTTCCGCTGCTTAAACAGCCATTGGAAGGAAGGTAACGGACAATAGCCCTGGCCAGGGTGGTTTTGCCTGAACCTGATTCTCCAACCAAACCATAAATTTCTCCGGGCGTTATCTGTAACGTAACATTACGGACAGTATCCAGCGGGCCTTTTTCAGTTTGGTAGGTTACAGTTACGTCACGGGCATCAAGAACAAATCTGCCTGCACCCTGATCCCTTTGAATATCAACTGCTGCATCAGGATCAAACATCGCTCACACCTCCCGGCAGCAACATCCTGCGCAATCCGTCACTCATGAAACCGACACCAACTACGAGCAGGGCAATGGCGCCGGCCGGGAAATAGAGAACCCATGGCGCCTGGTGAAACCAGGTCCGCGCATCACCAACCATCAAACCCCAGTCGGGCGAGGGAGGCTGCACTCCCAATCCCAGGAAACCCAGGGAGGCTACAAGAAATATCGAGTAGGAAAAACGCATCGAAGCTTCAACAGCAAGGTGCGGAAGCACATTCGGCA
>PWUG01000251.1 GCA_003562605.1 Syntrophomonadaceae bacterium
GTTTCAAGGGGTATGCCGGCTTTTATCGCTGCCATACGGGCAATATTGGCTTCATCATATCTCATGATACAGTTTCCCAGGATTACTTCGTCGATTTGTTCGGGCTTCAGTTCTGATCTTTTTACAACTTCCTTGATTACAGCTGCTGCCAGTTCATTAGGGAGAACATCCTTGAAAGCACCTCCAAAATCACCGATAGGCGTACGTGCTGCAGCAGTAATAACAATATTTACCATAAGCCCCTAACCTCCTAATCATCTTTTCTTTTTTGTGAGAACTATATCAGTTAGTTTAGCAATAACCATGCCAATTTAAATATCTAATTACTATTAAGGAAAAGAACAACAAAAGTTGACGTAAAATAAAGGAATTTTTCTATAATTACCGAAGAAATATACTACTGTCGAACAATGGACAATATTTTGATTTGGTATAAATATTGTGGTAGTTAAAGTATCATTTTTGAGGCCATACCTTCAATTAAAATTCGTTAGAAGGGGGTGATAGATGAATTTGATTGCAGAAGTGACCACATATTGTTAAAAGCATTATTTTGATACCCCTAAAATATAATTTACAAGGAGGTGTTATCCCGGTTTTCTAATTTCCATAAAACTGGACCGGGGAACATTATGATGATGCAGACACCACTATTAATCAAGACCATGCTGGACAGAGCCCAGATGTTATTCTCAAAAAAAGAAATAGTTTCTTGCGGGCTGGATAAAACCACCCGGTACACCTACGGCGATTTATTTCCAAGAGTTTGTAAGCTGGCAAATGTGCTAGAATCACTGGGAGCAGAACGGGGAGATAAAATCGGCACTTTTGCCTGGAATAACCACCGACACTTGGAACTCTATTTTGCCATTACCTGTAGCGGAATGGTTCTACACACGCTAAACTTACGCCTTTTCCCTGAACACCTTATCCATGTAATTAATCACGCCGAAGATAAAATCATTTTTATTGATGAAGATCTGGTGCCAGTTCTGGAAAAGGTGGCCGATCAGCTAACTACAGTGGAAAAATACGTTGTCCTTTCAGATAAAGAAAAACTCCCAGAGACAAATCTCTCTCCCATTTTCCATTATGAAAAACTTCTGCAAGAGGCGCAGGACATATTTCGCTTTCCTGGAGATTTGGACGAAAATGCTCCTGCAGCCATGTGCTATACCACGGCCACAACGGGCCTTCCCAAAGGTGTAACCTACACCCAACGCTCCATATTTATTCACAGCCTTATGATTGCACTTCCAGATGTTTTGAGCTTTTCCGAGCGCGATGTGATTCTTCCTGTTGTTCCCATGTTCCATGTCATGGCTTGGGGCATTCCTTTTGCGGCAACATGGCTAGGTTCTAAACTGGTTCTACCAGGCAAGGTTTTAACACCAGAAGTAATTTGCAAACTCTTTGAACAGGAAAAGGTTACTATCTCTGCAGGGGTGCCTACCATATGGATGGGCATTTTCCAGCATCTTGAGGGCGGTGCCAAGTACGACTTTAGCAATTTACGCTATATCATAAACGGTGGGTCTGCAATATCCAAAACTCTGATTGAAGCCTTTGAGAAAAAGCACGGCATTAACATCCTGCACGCTTACGGGATGACCGAAACATCCCCTGTAGTATTATGCTCACAACTGAAGAGTTATATGGACGACTGGGATGAAAGCCACAAATACGCACTTAGGGCTAAGCAGGGACTTCTGGTGCCCGGCCTGGACATGAAAATAGTAAAAGATACGGGCGAGCAAGTAAATTGGGATGGAAAAGAAATGGGAGAACTTTGTGTAAAAGGTCCCTGGATTGCCGGCGCTTATTATGAAGAACCGGAAAGAAGTGCAGAAAACATCAAAGAAGGCTGGCTCCATACGAACGACATGGTGACCATTGACCAAGAGGGATATGTGTTAATCCAGGACCGGGCAAAGGATTTGATCAAAAGCGGTGGGGAGTGGATTTCTTCAGTCGATCTAGAGAACACCATCATGGGTCATCCTGCAGTTGCCGAGGCCGCCGTGATCGCGATCCCTGATGAGAAATGGGTAGAAAGACCCATGGCCTGCGTGGTGCTTAAACAATCAGAAGAAGGCAAATTGAAAGGCGAGGATATAATGGAATATCTAGAAGATAAAGTAGCCAAGTGGTGGTTGCCGGACAAAATAATTTTTCTAAATGAACTACCAAAAACCAGCGTAGGCAAGTTTAATAAAAAAGCGCTTCGAGAACAATATTCCGATTGAGATGTTGTCATCCCTTGGTTCTAAATAGAATAATGATTGAGCATCTTTATGGGGTGCATCCGCTGATTTCCGTTATATTTTCATACCTTACGGGAAAGAGTAAAAGATGTACCCTTTTGTATTTACTCAACAGGGAAAAGCCGCCTGCCCGCCGCAAAAGGCAGGCGGCACCATAAAGCTAAACTAAAAAGACCTGCTCCCGGAAACCATCGAAAACCGCCTGTCTCCTGAACAGCAGATCTTTTCTCAATATCTATTTCACCCGGGATTTACTCTTTTTTTTTGCCTCTTAACTTCCATTTCAAGACTTTTCCTGCTGTATTTCTTGGAAGTTCTTTAATAAATTCAATATGACGAGGTTGCTTAAAATCGGCTAAACTTTTCTTGCAAAAATCTTTTATTTCATTAGCAGTAATCTCTTGATTTTCTTTTAATACGATAAACGCTTTTACATCTTCTCCGAGCTTTTCGTGGGGGACTCCAATCACGGCAGCATCTTGTATTGAGGGGTGTGCATACAAAACGCTTTCTATTTCAGCAGGGTAAACATTATAGCCCCCACGTACTATCATATCTTTTTTTCTATCCATCAGCCAAATAAAACCATCTTCATCTAACCTGCCTATATCACCGGTATGCAACCAACCATTTTTCAAAGAGTTTTTGGTTTCCTCAGGGTTATTATAATATTCTTTGATTATTGTATTTCCCCTCAACAAACACTCGCCAATTTCTCCAGGTTTTACAGGATTTTGATTTTCATCAGCAATAATCATTTCCATTCCCAGTATGGATTTACCCCAACCAACTGATCCCTGTTTTTCGTAAACATATTCATCCGCTAAGCATATACCCCCAGGGCCTCCTTCACTTAAACCGTATACGTTACACATTTCCACCCCTGGAAATGCTTCTTTTGCAGCCTTCAATAGTGGAAAAGGCAGCGGCCCTCCCCCACACAATAAATATTTTAATGATTTAACATCATAACTCTTCAAGTTTTCTAAGTTAAGGATAAAGTTTAACATGGCCGGAACACAAAAATATAGATTTATCCTTTTGTTTTGAATAGTTTCCAATGTTTTTTGAGGGTCGAAGTAAGGATTAATAACCATGGTTTGTCCTGCAGCGATTGATGCTAAAACAGAAAATTGAGCGCCGCCGCTGCTGAAAAAAGGGTAGTCAGATGTATATACAAATGTGTGCCGAAAATCCATGGTCATGTGAATAGCTAATGCAACATTCTTTGTGTTAAAATGCTGCAACACGGCTCCTTTTGGCTTCCCTGTGGTTCCAGACGTATATAAAATCATTTCTTCATCAAATTCTGTTACTTTTACATTTGGAATCTCGTTAAAACTAGATTCAATTAAGCTGGTAACACTGATCTTATCTTCCGGGATATCCTGGCCATTAACTATAATGTATTCCTTTCTTTCCTTTGCAAACTTTGTTTCATTGAGGACTGGTAGAAAGTTCTGATCAACAAAGATGGCTTTTACACCTGAATTATCAAGTATATAATCAATTTCTTGAGCAGTCAATCGATAATTAATCGGTACATTTATTCCCCCTGCTGTAGAAATTCCATAACGTGCGATTACCCAGTTGGTCGAGTTAAACCCTAATAATGCAACCCGGTCTCCTTTTTCTATTCCCAATTTTATTAATCCATTTGCAAATCTATTTGCTGCATCTTCAAGCTGTAAAAATGTGGTTTCTTTTCCTCCATCGCCTTGATCAATAAGCGCAACTTTGTTTTGATACATTTCAGAACTACGCTGCAAAATATCTTGGACCCTCAAAATCATCAGTTTTTCCTCCTTAGTCTTAGTTTAATATGTAGTAAGCTGGAAAAGCATACTTGAATTTCCTGGTAATTTATTATGAACATCGCCTGATTGTGATGATGACGTCATTGTCATTATATTTCATTAATACTTCAATGTCAAGGTATTTTTATTTTAAAAATAATTATATATTAAAATAGATTGAATAGTGTAGCGCAAGGACAAAGCTTTCGCAAATCAAAGATATTAAATTGTCTTTCATTCAGGGTAGCCGGTCATCACTTTAGCTTGACAATAGATAATTTTGGATATAGCATAAAAATACATCCGGCAGATAAAAGTGCCTATAAAGCAAAACTGCTAAGGACGCGTTTTCATAGTTGTTTCACCTTTGTAAAAATATGAGTACAACTTTTAATCGGCCTTAAAGGGGAGAATTGTATGGCACAAACTACAAAAGAAAAACTATTAACCGCCGCCAGGAAAACCTTTCACGACAAAGGATTTCATAATAGCACTGTTGAGGACATCATTTATGAAGCTGGATTGGCAAGAGGTACTTTTTATATTTATTTTAAAAATAAGGAGGATATTTTTGAGCATCTACTTAAGCAGGTTGTTGAAGAAATGTCTGAACATGCTTCTTCTAGATATGATCAAGTGAGCACATATGAAAAAATATTGCAAGCAAATGAGAGCTATTTAAAACTTTACTTAAATAACCGCGATATTTTAGCAACATTCCACGAATTATCAACAACAAACGAGCGTTTCAGGGAGCTATTAAAAGATATTTTTTATAGATTTTCTCAAAGAATTGAAGGAAGAATAACCAAAGATGCCAAGAATAATAAGTGTAGAGAGAACATCGACCCACCAATTACCAGCTATGCTTTAATGGTTATGATTCATTGGTTTGCTTATATGTGGTTTTTCTTGGAAGCACCTTTTGAAGGACAACCATACGATTTTGATAAGGTTGTAAAAGAATTAACCACTATTTGGTATAATGCTATTTATGTTAAGTAGAGAAAAGCTTTTTAAAAAATATTACTGACATTGACTTTTATATATTGACTTCTATAAACAAAGTTTAAGCATTTATGCTACTTGCGGCTAAGAACTAAAGGTAGCATAATTTTTTTCTGCCTTTAGCTCCTCACCACGATAATTCAACTAAATAAATTGACTCCACAAAGCTACTTCATAAGTTAGCACTACTTAATAATTTAGTCTTGACAAACATAAAGAATTCTAATAAAATGACAATGACGTCATCATCATATTGTTGATGCATATTAACTCAGGAGAATACTGTATAACGGTTTTAAATCCAAATATGAGGAGGTATCAAAATGTTTAAAGAGGATGTATTACAGGAAATAAAACAAGTTCAGGAAAGGTATAAAGAAGAGTTAGATGCAATTTTGGACAAAGCAGGTACAGAGAAAAAACATAAAACCATGTCAGGTTTACTAGCTAAGCCCCTATATACGCCTGCTGATATTGCTGATATTAGTTATTTAGATGATATTTCTTTTCCAGGGCACTATCCCTTCACTCGCAATGCTTTTGCTGCAGGATTTCTTAGCCGTAGCCCAAGTATTAGGCAAGTGGCGGGTTTTGGAACTGCTGAAGAAACCAACAAGAGGTGGAAGTATCTAATTCAACATGGCGCCACTGCTCTTTCCTTTGTAAGAGATGACGGTGGTGGCTGTCGTGCTGACAGCAATGATGAGAGGGTTAAAGGGTTGGTTGGTCACGGTGGTGTGGCTTTGGAAACGTTATATGATTATGAAACCCTCTTCGACGGCATTGATATACTTAAATACTCTGTTCACATGATCGCTTGTTCAGCCTTTACCCTGGCGGCTTTTCTTATTATTGCTGAAAAAAGGGGAATTGACTTTCAAGAACTGAGAGGAAGCATGTCAAATTTTATGAGACCTGAACCTGAATGTATTGATATTATGGAGTATTGCGCCAGGCATGTCCCACAGTTTAACGCCGGTTATTTAGATATGCGTAATGTACGGGAAGGAGGTTGTACCGCCACTCAGGAAATTGCTTTTGGTGTTGCAATTGCCATGGCAGGAGCAGATGCTTTAATAGATAGGGGCCTGGAAATTGATGATTTTTTGCACAGGATAACCTGGTTTGTCAATGCAGGTCCAGAATTTTTTGAAGAAGTTGCAAAGTTTCGTGCCCTTAGACGAGTTTGGGCCAGGGTTTTTCGAGAACAGTACGGAGCCAAAGATGAAAAAAGCTTGATGGCAAGAATGCACTGTCAAACTTATGCTCCAACTCTTACGAAAGAAGAACCTTTTAATAATATTATCAGAAGCACGATTTATGCGCTATCTGCATTTATGGGGGGGATTCAATCACTGCATGTGAATTCCTTTGACGAAGCCCTTGCTATACCCACAGAATTTTCATCTTTATTATCGGTTAGAACGCAGCAAATCATAGACATTGAAACAGGTATTTCAAAAACTGTAGATCCAATGGGCGGTTCTTATTATATTGAATGGCTTACGAATGAACTTGAAAAAGAAGTTTGGGATCTTCTGAACGTTATCAAATCTAAAGGAGGGGGCACTGAAGCATGGGAATGGATGTGTGGCGAAGTAAGGAGCGCGGCAATAAAAAATCAAAATGAATTTGATAGAGGAGAAAGGAAATTAGTTGGCGTTCACATACACGCTCCAAAAAATGATATTCAAGCAAAAGCATTAAATGTGCTGCAGGAAAATGCAGATTTCGAAGGCATCTTTGAGTATGATCCGACAATTATCGAAAAACAAATTGGAAGATTGAATAAAGTGCTGAAAGAGCGTGATGAAAAAAAACTAGAACACTCAAAGAAAAACCTTCTTAATAGCATGAAGGAAAGGAAAAATATGATTCCTTTTTTAGTTGAAGCAGTTAGAAATGGTTTGACCCATGGTGAATTTGCACGCTTGAAGGCTGAAGCTTACTCTCAAAATCCTCATGGTCCTTACGAATGCAACCCACCAATGGTACTTGCTTAAAATAAGAAAAACAGCCTCGATTTAGAGGCTGCAGAACAAAATGTCGGGAGGATAATTTGTTATGGTCGAGGAGAGAAAAGTAAAATTTTTATTAAGCAGGGGAGATTTTTATCATCAAAGAGGCTACTGGGTTATAGCCAACCTTCTTAGAGATGCCGGACTTGAAGTAATTCTGGGAGGCATTCAAACAATTGAAGAAATCGTAGAATCTGCAATTCAGGAAGACGTAAGTGTCATTGGGTATCGTATTATGGACGGGTCCCCAAAAGTAATACTACCTAAGCTTCTGGCCAAGATGGAAGAAAGAGGCATAGGTAACGTACCCGTTGTTGTTGGCGGTATTATTCCCAGAAAAGATGAAGAGATCATTAAAGAATTGGGCGTAAAAGAAGTCTTTCATCCCTTTACTCCCCAGGATGTTATTGTAGAGCGCTGCAAGACAATAGGAAATGAATACTTAAAGGTTTCTAAAGGATAGGAAAACAACCAGGCCGAATCATATGGAAGTGATCATATTTTAGAAAGAAGGTGAATGAAAAATGTCGTATCTATTTCAGGAAGAACATGATCTTATCAGAAAATCTATCAGGGGGTTTCTGAATAAAGAATTTTTCCCAAACATAGAACAGTGGGAGTTATTAGGAGAGCTTCCCCAAAAATACTTTCAAATGTATGCGGAAATGGGTTATTTTGGATTGAAATATCCTGAAGAATATGGTGGAACTGGTCCTGACCTGGTTGCTGAAACCGTGCTGATAGAAGAGGTCTCTCGTTTGGGTTCGGGAGGACTGGTTGGCTCTTTGGGCTCCCATTCACAATTAGCTTTGCCGCATATTTTTAATAACGGCACCGAGGAGCAAAAACAAGAATACCTGGTGCCAGGTATCCAAGGGGTAAAAAGGGGTGCCCTTGCCATTACTGAGCCAAACGCTGGATCAGATGTAGCATCCATCGAAACAACGGCAGTTAGGGATGGCAACTACTATGTAGTAAACGGTACCAAAACTTTTATTACTGGAGGTCCCAGTGCTGATTTTATTGTTTTAGCTGTTAAAACTAATAAAACATTAAAGCATCGCGGTATTAGTCTTATTATTGTTGATAAGGGCATGGAAGGTTTTACTGTGAGCAAAAAACTGGATAAACTTGGATGGCGTTGTTCAGATACCGGAGAGCTATCTTTTATGGATTGTGCTATTCCAGCAAATAATCTCATAGGAGAAGAAAATCAAGGTTTCTTTTATATTATGCAGGGTTTTGAATGGGAGCGTTATATTTTAGCTTTATCTTCTGTAATTATGGCTGAAGTAGCTTATGAGCAGTCTCTTAAATATGTTAAAGAGAGAGTCCAATTTGGACAACTCATTGGTAAGTTTCAAGTCATACAGCATTACTTGGCCGATATGGCAACTAATATTGAAGCAGCAAAGCGTTTGAATTATTTTGTGTTGGAATGCATGCTTAATGGTGTTGAATGTCGAAAGGAAGCCGCAATGTCTAAACTTTTCGCAGGAGAAATGGCAAAAGCAGTTGTGGATAAAGCATTACAAATTCATGGTGGTTACGGATATATGATGGAATATCCGGTACAGCGATGGTGGAGAGATGAAAGATTAAGTACGATTGGGGGCGGTACCTCAGAAATAATGAAAGAAATTATTTCCAGCCAAATTGGTCTTAAAAATATTTAATGCGAGATGGGGTTTCCGCATCCAAGTATCAGCTCCGGATGCTCTTCAAGTGTTTGCACCCCAGTTGTGACTTGCAAGAGCCGATATCGATAATAATACTACTTATTAAGGAGGGCATGTCTTTGAGTTTAGAAAAATACTCGGAAGCTATTATTTACGAGGGACGTATTCGGATGCCATACAACTGGTCTGTAGGTAAGACGGGCAGTTATTTTTTTCACGAGTTGCGCTACAACACCCGAATTTGGGGTACTAAGTGCGAAAAATGCACTGTGGTTTTTATGCCCCCGCGAAAAAGCTGTCCTCGCTGCTTGGAGCCCCGCACAACATGGATTCAGCTTTCCCCAGAGGGGACCCTGATTACCCACACGGTGATACGCTACCCGGTAGAGGCTATCCACCCGGTAGAGGTTCCCTATGCCTGCGGGGTGATCTTGTTGGATGGAGCTGATACTGGATTTGTGCACCTCTTAGGAGAGGTAATTTTTGATGAAATCAGAGAAGGTATGCGCGTTGAAGCTGTTTTTAGAGAAAAAGAAAAACGTCAGGGGAATATCCTAGACATCAACTACTTTAGACCTGCAAAGTAATAATTAATTCAAGGAGGTGCAAAGATGCTTGATGTAGCAATTATTGGCTTGGGACAGACCTCTTACGAGGCTGAAAAGAAACACGAAAACTTTTCTGAAATGGTTTACGAAGCGGTGAACCTTGCTTTAGAGGATGCCGGAATGAACATAAACGATATTGATAATGTAGTCTCTGTTTCTAACGATTTTTTTGATGGGAGAACCATATCCTGCATGGCCGTTATGGATGCCAGTGGGGCGTCCTATAAAGACGGAAAAAATGTTTCCACAGTGGAGGGCGATGGAACCTTTGGTGCTTTTTATGGATTGATGCGCATTTTAGCAGGGGTCTATAAAACAACCCTGGTAGTGGTTCATAGTAAAGGCTCTGAAGCCAATCAGTCCCTGATTTATAACTCCATGTTTGACTACATTTATACCAAGCAAATTGGGCTTGACCACATCAGTTCTGCTGCCCTACAGGCCAGGCGATATATGAACCGATACGGACTCTGCGAGGAAGACTTCGCCAGGGTCGCTGTAAAAAACTTGAGCAATGCTCAAAATAATCCAAATGCACATCGCAAGGGTAGTTACACGGTAGAGGATGTTATGTTATCCAAGATGCTTGCTGACCCTATTAAGGAACTGGATACGGCACCTGTTTCAGACGGTGCGGCTGCCATAATTATAGGCCACAAATTTGTTGCCGAAAAACTTGGGAAAAAGCCTGTTTGGGTAAAAGGCGTGGCACACTGCTGTGACGCCTTCCAACTTGGAGACCGTGACCTTTCTGATGCCAATGCCCTGACGGATGCTTCTCAAAGGGCCTTTGACATGGCCGGAATTGAAAAGCCCTTTAAGGAAATTGATGTTGTTGAACTTTACGACCAGTTTTCTTTTCAAGAACTGCTTTTTTTAGAGGCTATGGGATTTTGCCAGCGAGGCGAGGCCAAAACCCTGCTTCAAGAGGGAGTAACATCCATGTCCGGCGCGCTGCCGGTGAACCCTTCAGGCGGCTGTCTTGGCGCACACCCGGTACTGGTTGCCGGCATGGCCCGTCTTATCGAGGCTGTCCTGCAGGTGCGGGGAGAAGCCGGGCAGCGCCAGGTTCCCGGGGTGAAAAACGCATTAGCGCATGGAGTAAATGGTCCTTGCGGCCAATCCCACTGTGTTTTTATTGTTGGGGAATAAGAGAAAGGAGGCAATGAACTATGGCACAGCGCGTTGCAGTTATTGGCTTTGGACAGACCTATCACCGAAGCCGCAGGGAGGACGTCAATGGAGTAGAGCTTATAAACGAAGCGGTGCAAGCCGCCCTGGAAGATTCCGGGCTGAACATAAAAGATATTGATGCTATCATTATCGGCAACATGGACCATTTTGAAAGTGTGAATTATGTTGATACCTGGAGTGTGGATGGTACCGGGGGGTTCATGAAACCGGTGATGAAGCTTACTACCGGCGGAACCACGGGAAGTACAATTGGTATCGGCGGTTATTTTACCGCTGCATCCGGTCTTTTCGACGTGGTGGCCGTGGTCGGCTGGGAAAAAAACTCCGAATCGGATACCACAGGGGCCATCATCACCTGCAGTGATCCCATATTTGAACGTTTCTGCTGGGCAGGCGCCTTGCCCGCACTGGCCGTGGAAGCTTCTGTCTACATGAAAAAGTACGGTATTACAGAAAAAGATGCTGCCCGGGTAGCAGTAAGAGATAGGCGTCATGCTATGAATAATCCCTATGCCCACCTGCGCAAGGAAGTATCTATCGAGGAAGTGTTAGATTCACCCATGTTATCTTACCCGGTAAAACTACTGGACATCTGTCCCCGTACTGATGGAGCCGCCTGCGTCATCTTTGCTGGAGAACGTAAAGCCAGGAAGCTATCACCAAATCCCGCCTGGGTATGGGGTACTTCCATTAGGCACAGCTATTCCTCTTTTGGGGATATTGATTACGAAACCATGCCAACCATGGAAGCTGCTTGTAAGGAGATCTACAGCAGTTTCGGCATAAATGAACCTTTGAAGGAACTTGACGTTGTGGAGCTTTACCAACCTTATACATTTGCAGGACTTAAGTGGATCGAATCTATGGGTATCTGCTCGCCGGGAGAAGCTCCACAACTGGTCTGGGACGGGGAGACAGATATGGGTGGAGAACTGCCCTTTAACCCGTCTGGTGGAGTTCTCGCTACCAATTGCATTGGGGCTACCGGCCTTTTACGGATAGGAGAAGCGGCGCTGCAGATCCAGGGTAGGGCTGGTGATATGCAGGTAGAAGGTGCTGAACGGGCCATGACCACCGGATTCGGTGGGGCTTTCTGGTCAGATATCATGTTGTTAGGAAAAAACCCTTGGTAGAAAAGGAGGAAAGAACTAATGACGAAATTTGAACTGTTAAGCTATAAGCAAACGCTAGAAATTCCCTATAAATGGTCTGTGGGATACATGGGAAGCAAGTTCCTGGTTGGCATCCGGGATGAGGGAAAATTCTTCGGTCACAAATGCTCTTCCTGTGGAAATGTTTATATTCCCCCGCGCGTGGTTTGTGGTCCGTGCTTTGTTCAACCCGACCGGTGGGTGGAGCTGCAAGATACTGGAACCTTAACGGGTTATTCTGTTATAAACTACCCCTTTATTGATCCGGAAACAGGGGAATGGCGCCCAGTGCCCTATACCTATGGATACATTAAACTGGATGGCGGAGCGACCAGTCAACTAGGGCACTTCATTAATGAAGTGGATTCAGCTAAGCTTTATGCTGGCTTACGAGTTCAGGCTGTTTTTAGGGATAAAAGCGAACGTATCGGCAGCCTGAAACATGATGTAATTCACTTTAAGATTATTTAGCACTACAACCTTTTCAGGTAAATAAGATTAAAAAAGCATTTTTTTGATGAACAAAAACAGAAGAAAAGTTCCAAGTTTTGAGTATCCCAAAAAGCTGATTTCACATCAAATTGAGGAATATAACTATTCTGATGATGCTGTAAAGAGCTGAAATAGAATCCATGGATTGGTTTGAATATTACCTGAGGAGGAATCCAGATGAATAACAAAGTCATTATCACCGCTGCCATTACTGGCGCCATCCATGTTCCCACCATGTCCCCATATCTACCGATTACCCCTGAGCAAATCATTGACGAAGCTGTTAAGGCACACGATGCGGGGGCCGCAGTGGTACACATCCACGCCAGGAACCCCAAAGACGGGAGACCTTCAGCGGATCTAGAGCTGTATCGGATAATTCTGGAAGGCATCAAAAAACGATGTGATGTTGTGGTCTGCGTTACCACAGGGGGTGGGGCAGGTATGAGCCTGGAAGAGCGCATCGCTGCTGTGAGGGAATTCAAGCCAGAACTGGCTTCTTTTAACATGGGTTCGATTAATTTTGCGCTGTATCCTATTGCCCAGAAGATCGAAAAGTTCAACTATCCCTGGGAGAAAGAATACCTTGAGTTTACAGAGGATTTTGCTTTCAACAACACGTTTAAGGCATTGAAATATTTCTGTCAAACCATGAACGAAAACGGAACATTGCCTGAGTTGGAAGTATACGATGTGGGCATGATCAACAATACCGCTCAGCTTATCAATGAAGGCATTTTGAAGACACCCGTTTATATCCAATTTGTTATGGGCATCCTTGGAGGTATTCCTGCGGGTGTGGACAACTTATTGTTTATGCACAATACGGCCAGGCAGTTGCTCCCCGCCTTTCATTGGTCTGTTTGTGCAGCAGGACGCAACCAGTTTCCCATGGGAACTACGGGAATGGTGCTGGGAGGCAATATGCGGGTAGGGTTGGAAGACAGTGTATACATCAGCCGGGGAACACTGGCTAAGAGCAATGCTGAGCAGGTAGCCAAGGCCTCCCGAATTGCCAAAGAGTTGGGCCTTGAAGCAGCAGCACCCGATGACGCTCGCAAGGTTTTGGGATTAAAAGGTTTGGATAAGGTGAATTATTAATTTGGACAACCCGGCATAAGTTTGAGAACACTCCGATTTGCCTGCACTCACTTCCTAACCGGGGAGTTTGTAAATTTCGTCTGGGGACATTGTGGTGCTGTAGCCAAACGCACTTGGCCAACGAAGGTCATCGTGCCAGGCGACCGAAAGGTCATCGGTTGCCTGGCACGACCAGGACGGGAGTTCAGCCGGGAAGTCTACCTGATGACCCCGAGAGAACTTAACGCGTACCACACTAAAATTCGATGCCTTTTCTTGCCGGGATTCCTTTATCAAAATGGTGTTTTATGTCTTTTACTTCGCTCACCATGTCAGCAAGTTCGATTATTTCTAACGGTGCGTTGCGACCGGTCAAAACGACATTTACTTCAGAATGTTTATTTTCCAAAAGATCTAAAACGTCCTTTAAAGGTACCAGGTTAAAATCCACCACATTATTCATTTCATCCAGAACAACCAGATCATACGTGCCGCTTGTCAAGGCTTCCTTTGCTTTCCGAAATCCTTTACGCGCAAGTTCAATATCTTCTTTGTCCGGGTTGTCTTTGTCCACAAATTTTTCTCTTCCCGCTTTTATTACTTCAAAGCCAGGCAGGAAAGCAGCTGCTTTTGCCTCTCCGTATTTCCATCCTTTCATAAAGTTAATTATTAATACTTTTTCACCATGTCCTGCAGCACGAAAAGCTAATCCTAAGGCAGCAGTGGTTTTGCCTTTTCCGTTTCCAGTATATACCATAATGAGCCCGTTTTTGTTTTTCATTATTATGACCACTCCTTGTTGTATTACAAAATGCCCTGTACCGAAGAACCCAAGTGAAGCGATGAAAGCTGTCCCCTGCTTCGCACTAAAAGCAGAATATCTAACTAAAAAGACTAGGCGGAAAAATGATTTTCATGCTGCTTTCGGAGGTCCCTCTTTAAGATTTTACCGCTGGGAGTTTTAGGCAATCCTTCCATGAAAACAAATCCTTTGGGCACTTTAAAAGGAGCCAGGTTTTTCTTGAATAACTCCATCAGTTCCTCTGCTTCTATCTTTTCTCCTTCTTTAGGAACGACAATGGCTGTAACGGCTTCTATCCATTTGTCGTGGGGCAATCCAACAACGGCAACTTCCGACACCCGGGGATCCTGGTAGATTACTTCTTCTACCTCTCTCGTTGCCACGTTTTCACCGCCACTTTTCACCATGTCTTTCTTGCGGTCTACCACCGAAACAAAGTTGTCTTCATCAAGTATGCCTATATCGCCGCTGTGGAACCAGCCGAAGGCAAAAGCATCTTCTGTTTTTTCGGGTTCCTTGAAATACATAAGCAGGGCATGAGGCCCCTTGCCGCAGATTTCTCCGGGAGCTCCCGGGGCATTCACAATATTCCCTTCGTCATCCATCAGGCATGTTTCCATATTCAGGCCACCCTGGCCGGCTGAGCCCTGCTTGGTCATCTGGTATTCAGGCTTTAAGATGGTGTGATAGGGGCTAAGCTCTGTTTGACCGTAGTAGTTGTAAAAGCTCTGGCAACTGGGCAGCCTTTGGAGCAGTTCTTTTAAAACCTCCACGGGCATAATGGACGCGCCGTAAAAGCCTTTTTGCACTGAACTCAAATCATGTTTTTCAAAGTCCGGGTGTCGCAATAGCGCAATCCAGACCGTGGGAGGGGCAAAGAACATCGTTATCTTGTATTTTTCAATGGCTTCCATGATACCCTTTGGATCAGCCTGTAACAACAATACATTAGTAGCTCCCACCCAGAAGCAGGGAGTTAGAAGAACATCTCTTTGGGCACAGTGGAATATGGGTAAAGCATTCAGATTAATATCTTCAGGCCTGTAGTCTCCGTCGACAATGCTGCCCATATATTCCGACAATAATGACTGGTTGCTCAGGATGACACCCTTGGGAAGTGTTTCCGTACCGCTGGTATAGGTCATCTGCACGGGATCTTCTATATACAGATCAAGGTCTGGCTCTGTAGACGGGTATTTTTTATACCAGTCATCAAAAGGCAGGAACCTCTCCGGCGCCGGCTCACCGGCTCCCTGGTTGGACCAGATAAGGGTTTTTACTCCGGGCATCTCATCAAGGACATCTTTAACCAAGTCGTAGAGCGCATCTTCCACGATAAAAACCTTACTCTCTGAATGGTTGATGCAGTAGCTGATGTCCTTCCCTCTCAGCAGATAGTTGATGGCCAGGTAGATGCCCCCGGCCTTAGCTGTACCCAGCCAGGTGATAACATGATGGGCGGTGTTGTGTGCCAGGATGGCAACGCGATCGTAGCGTTTAATTCCTAAATCTAACAGGGCATTGGCAAAACGATTGCACTCACTTTCCAGCTCCGTATACGTGTAGGTAAGATCATTAAAAATTAGGGCTTTTTTGTCCGGGTAACGGTAAGCGCTGCGTTTGAGCAAATCTGCAATGACCCACCGGGTAATTTTGTTGTAACGTTTCCTCAAAAACCGGACACTTTCTTCGTTAACCACAGAATAATACTTTTTCTCCTCTTCAGTGAGATGATGTAACGTCATAATAATCCCCCTTTATTATTTAATTCACAATACACTACAGCCGGGCCGAAAGGTTATTTTCCTTGCTCTTGCAGAATCTTCTGTAAAAATAGACTCTAACTCGGGATTTATAGCCCGTAACTTATCCGGAAAATTACTCCGGCAATTCACAAAGTTCCATAGGTTCAACAGTTAAAATCTCAAAACCATTTTTTTTAATTAAAAGCATTTCTTCTATTTTGCACGTTCCTATAGACGGATCAAAAGCATGCATTTCCAGTGCAATGATACAGTTTTCTTGTAAAACGCTTTTGTCTCTGCTGGTTAGCATTGGCGGTTCGTTAAGCTCCAATCCAATCCCATGGCCCATAATACCTGCATGAATATCACCACAGTTAAGGAAGTAATTTTCAAAGGAGCGCTTTTGTGCGTAAGACATCACATTATTGTAAATATCCTGGCAGCATGCGCCTTCTTTTATGATGGAAAGAGCAAATGAATACGTTTCATGTAGTTTATAAAAAAAATCTTTAATTTTTGTTGGAGCTTTTCCGACAACAAACGTTCTGGTTTGATCAGCATGATAGCCCTTATAGCAAACGGGAATATCAATAACAATGATGTCACCTTTTGTAATCCTTTTCAGGGAAGGTCCGGCGGGGACAGCAGCACTCAATCCTATACCCGTTACAGAGTTGGCAATACCGCTAAAAAGGGTGAGATTCTCGCCAGAGGAGATCGGGCCTCTACTCATAAAAAAATCATATTTCCTTATAAAGAAAATTCCCTCATGCCCGTGTAACCGATGCTCGTTTTCAACAATGGCCGAAAGCTGAAGTTCTGATAAACCATCAAGATCCAAGTTTTTAATGACTTGGTGCCCGGCGGAGACTATTCTTGCAGCTTCTCTTGTGTATTCTATTTCCTGCGGTTCCTTAATCATTCTTTGTAGCAGGATTAAGTCCGATATATCGACAATCTTAACATTTTCAAGTGCATCTAGAATACGTTGGTACATGTTAGCAGGCATTACATCCATTCCAAGCCCAAAAGATGACCAGTTTTTACTTTTATCACGTAACAGCCGGAGCAATTGCTGAAAGCCATCTAACTGTAGTATATTATCATCATGTAAGCAGGACTGCTCTTTGGCAAAGTCAATATTTCGCTTGACAAATAAATCTGTGCTTTCAGGTGTGATTAATAAAAACCCGGGCTGAGAAGTACCTGTATAATAAAAAATATCCCTGGAGTAAACCAGCAAACAGGCATCAATGTTACTATCTATCAGGTTCTCCTGGAATTTTTCCAGTCTTTGTGTGTTCATTAAGTAAACAATCCTTTTCTAAATATTCACGTAAATAATATCTTATAATTCGACCTCTAGTCAATGGCAAAACCCAGATATTTGTCAAAAATACACAATATTCAATACATAAACAATACCACGCTCCTACTTAGAGGCGTGGAACTATATTGTTTTACGTTTAGCAGAATGTTACTACAGCTTCATTTAATGAATAAACGGGCTGTGTTCCCTTAACCTAAGTGATGAAGCAAAACACGCCGCCCTAGTGCAAATGTTACTCTATTTCAAAAATAAACTCACAATAAGGATCTCCAGCTGTCATTAACTTTTCCACTTTTATTTTTATATCGGGATTGACAATTTTAGCTGCCTCTACCTCCATAGTACCGAGGGCTCTGCAGAAACTCGGGGGGACATCGAGCTTGGGAAACCACAAACACGGAGGGTAAAGCCTGTAATAGACCTTGTTGGGCGATTCTTTAACCAGTTCAACTTTATAACCAATGATATCACCGGTGGCTAGTTTAAAATAGCTAGCCAGAGCCCATGGGTCTTTTCCTTGAATATTGAATTTTTCCATGCCTTCAACTACGAATTTTCTGGCATTATCTGCCATGAACTCCGAAAGGATCGCGCAGCTTTTCTCCTCGCCTAAAGTTTTATGCATTGTTTTGACCAAGTTTTCAAAGTAGCTCCATCCCGTTCTATTGGATGCCTTTAGTTTTCTTATTTCCGTCCACTTTTCTTCATTGAGCTTAGGTTGTTCTTGCATGAGAATGAAACCTCCAATTCCTATTCATTTTTTGGGCAGCCAATCCTCCATGGTACCTCCTTCTTCCTTAATCATTTCCTGGACATCTTTCTGGTAACTTTCCCAACTGAACGTTTTTCCCCATTGGTAAGGAAGATCTACCACAATACCGGGAGTTGCAGCTCTTACCAGGGTATCCAGGGCATCTTTTAAGATATTCATCTGCAGGTGAATATCACCAGGCCTTCCACATTGATGTCCCAGGGGAAAATCAACAAATACAGATCTCGGCGGTCTGACTTGGGCCATCATATCCCTACAAGAGCCTATTAATACAGTGGGGATGCCTCTTTCTTCAATAGTTCGGGCTATCAGTCCAACTGACTGATGATCGAGGGGTCACGCAGCTACCAGGAGTAATGCATCTGATTCCTGTTCTTTCAGAACCTCCAGTATCTTGGGGACGGTTTCTTCTTGTAGAGCCGTACGTTTATACAGCCTGCCCATTCCAAGTGTAATGGCAAGCGGTGCCATTTTCCCAATGCTGCCATCCTGCTCCAACTCCCAAAGCCGTTCTATGGGAAAAACACAATTCATATCTTTCAAGGCATCCCTGTGGTCAAAATAATTATGATGCAGTTTAAGTTTTTCCTGGGGAGTGTCTTTCGGAATCTTGCGGAAACTCAAGTCATTAACGGCCCAGGGTTCAAAAGGCTCCTGGTTGTCCAGCGAGATTCCAGCCGAGCTAAGCAAGGCAATGCAGCTTTGTTTGAGAGGCTTATCAAATGGCGCCCACGGGCTTGAATCAAATACTGACCACTTATAGGGCGGAAACCCGCTCTCTTGATACATCTTATTTAGTTTCTCAACATAACTGATCCGCGACAAAGCAATCATTCCTTTCGATTTATTTTTTTTCTCCAGACTATGAACGATAGCGACCGTATTCTCGGGCGTACTGTAAAGTATGGACGACGTTTTCTTCTGTGCCGGGCACAGCACACCCTGAAGAGAGAATATAACCGCTTTTTTCTGCAGCGGTATCGATGCAATACCGGACCTGCTCCTCAAGCTGTTCTTTGGTGCCTTTTAGGAAGAGCTCTGTGGGGATGTTGCCTATTACTACTGTCCGTCCCTGGTTTATTTCTACCATTTTTTCCAAAGAAGAGGGCCCATCGATACTGATCCCGTCCACCTCTGTCGCAATCAAATCTTCCATAATATCATCAATTTTTCCACAAACATGCAGACAAATTTTAGCACCCGTGTTTTCTTTTAAAAACTGGATGGCTTCTATTAGGTAAGGTTTTGACCACTCATTAAACATCTTAGGAGAAATAACGCTGCAGCCCGATGATGGATCGCCTAGAGTTATCATGCCTACACCTTCTCGAGCAATATTTAATCCAACCGTTTTTGTATACTCCGTAGCAAATCTTAGCAAATCATGGACAAACTGTGGATCATCTTTAGTATCATAAATTAAACCGACTTCTCCCCTTAAATATGTTGCAACTGTCCAGGGGCCCGTAATTACAACATCAAGCATTGTATCAGCAGCTTGATTAACAACTTTTTTACTGGCCTCAACATAATAGGGCAGGCGTTGACCCTGCATTAAATCGGCCATTTTAAACCTATTGAAAAGAGATTTGTCCTCCAATAGTGATTTGCCTTTGCGTGTTAAATCAATTATTTCCTTAAAACTGATCCCGAGGCCTTCTCCAGCAAACTCAGCAGCCATTATGATGTCAAAGGCTGCAATTGTTATGGTATCAGAAGGCACCCTTTTCTGCACCCACAAAACATACTCAGCGTACTTATCCCCCTGAGTACGCACCTCTTTTCTCGTTACACCGGGCATTTCTCCTCCTTCACCGACAGCATACCATACGCGTGAAGGAACCCTGTCTGTAAATTCCCTGTTAAAAGCTGCTTCAACATGATGTTTGCTGCTGTAGGCTTTCATAATGCGCAGACCTCCTTGAAATAGAGTTATCGATTTATCTTAATCCGAGCAATTCTCTAGCCTTTCCAACAGCCGATGCAGCATCCGGCGCATAACCGTCTGCCCCGATCTCATCAGCATATTTCTGGGTGACAATAGCTCCTCCTACCATGATCTTAATCTGACTTCTCAATCCTTCTGCTTCAATTGTCCGCACCGTCTCTTCCAGGTGAATTATGGTGCTTCCTAGCAGTGCAGACATCCCCAGCAACAAGGGTTTATGCTTTTTTATGGCCTCAACAAATTTTTCAGGTGAAATATCAATACCAAGGTCAATAACTTCAAAACCAGAACCTTTGAACATGATGCCAACCAGATTTTTTCCAATATCATGGACATCATTTTTCACAGTGCCTATTATTATCTTTCCTTTAGGGCTTACATTACTTGCTACCATAAGGGGTTCTAAGATATCCATGCCAATTCGCATCGACCTGGCAGCAAAGAGCATTTCCGGCAAAAAAATTTCTCCTCTTTGGAACATCTCGCCAATATCTGTTATACCTGCGATTAAGGATCTGTTCAAAATATCTTCAACATTGTATCCCTCTTCCAGTGCCTGGTGAATCAGTTCGCTTACCTTTTCACCATCCCCCTCCATAAGATATTCTTTTATTCCATTTAGCAGCATACCCTTCCCCCCATATGTGTTTTCATTAACAATTATAAATAACATGACCTGCACTTCGAAAAGTACCGAAAAAACTGCCGAAGAAAGTGCAAGGTCATGTTCCTTGTTAATAATTAAAATAATTTACTATGCTATATTTGGGCTAAGCTTGGCAGAGAATATTAAATAAATAATTGTCGTTCAGATTTAGTATTTATCTTAGCTGGCCTAACCACTCAATTTGCATTCCTCTACCTGTTTAAGTGAAAATACCCTGGGGGGTTCATTATTTTAACAAGCTGCGGGCTATCACTATTCTTTGGATTTGGTTGGTTCCCTCCACGATTTGCAGTAATTTAGCTTCTCTCATTCTTCTTTCCATAGGGTATTCTTTCATATAGCCATAGCCTCCAAGTATTTGTAAAGCATCAACGGTTACACTTACTGCTACATCTGTAGCAAAACACTTTGACATGGCTCCAAGCATGGACAATTGAGGATCGTTGTTGTCTATAGCAGAAGCTGCCTTATAAACTAATTGCCTGGCTGCTTCTATTTGCATGCCCATATCCGCCATCATAAACTGCAGACCTTGAAACTTGCATATTGGTTGACCAAACTGTACCCTTTTCTTACTGTAGCTTAAGGCATAATCCAACGCTCCTTGTGCAGTTCCTACCCCAACAGCGCCGACTAAGGGGCGAGTGCGGTCCAGGGTCTGCATGGCGA
>PWUG01000069.1 GCA_003562605.1 Syntrophomonadaceae bacterium
AGGAGTTGATTATAAATGGATAGTTCGGGTAAAGGTAAAGCAAACCGCCTGATTCATGAAAAGTCGCCTTACCTGTTGCAGCATGCCTATAACCCTGTCGATTGGTATCCCTGGAGCGATGAAGCTTTTGAAAAAGCAAAAAAAGAAAATAAGCCTGTGTTCCTGAGCATAGGCTATTCTACATGTCATTGGTGTCATGTGATGGAGAAAGATTCCTTTGAAGATAAAGAAGTCGCGGCTCTTATAAATGAGCATTTTGTGCCAATAAAAGTTGATCGTGAGGAACGACCCGATTTAGATCAAAAATACATGGCCGCCTGCCAGGCTTTGACCGGGCAAGGAGGCTGGCCACTCACAGTATTTCTCACTCCCGATAAAAAGCCTTTTTATGCCGGGACCTTCTTCCCAAAGCGTTCACGTTACGGGATTAATGGCATGATTGAGATACTACCAAAGCTGAGCGCTTTTTGGAAAGAAGATCGTGAAAGAGTAGTCCAAGCAGGTAATGAATTGACTTCTGCCCTGATTCAAATAGCCCGGAATACAGGAAGTGCCGATGATGCAGAGCCTCGGGAGCTGCCGGGAGTAGAACTGCTTGACCGAGCCTGTAAACTTTTAAAAGACAGTTACGATAAACAGTACAGTGGGTTTGGTGAAGCGCCAAAATTTCCGGCTCCACACCAGCTAATTTATCTTATGCGTTGTTGGAAGCGTAACAATGACAAAGAAGCATTGGACATGGCTGTAAGTACCTTACGGGCGATGCACCGGGGAGGAATTTTCGACCAATTGGGTTATGGACTGCATCGCTATTCGGTTGACCGCAAATGGCTGGTGCCTCATTTTGAAAAGATGCTCTACGACCAGGCTCTTGTTATCCTGGCCGCTCTGGAAGCTTATAAAACTACCGGTGAAGAAGAGATGGCTGTATTAGCTCGTAGGGTAATCAATTATGTTATGACAGAGCTTGCTTCTCCTGAAGGAGCTTATTTTGCTGCTGAAGATGCTGACAGTGAAGGAGAAGAAGGGACCTTTTATGTTTGGCGGCCTGAAGAGCTTATAGAGGCAGTCGGTAAAGAGCGCGGCAGCCTGGTTTTAGATTATTTTGGAGTCACCGAAAAGGGTAATTTCGAAAAGGGTAAAAGCATTCTGCATCGGGTAGCGGAAGATGATAAGTTTGCTGCTGATAGAGGTATTACCACAGGGGATCTGGCAAATGCCCTGGAAGAAGTGCGTAAAACCCTGCTTAAAGTGCGCAACCGTCGTGAAAGGCCTTTCCGCGATGACAAAATAATAACCTCCTGGAACGGCTTAATTATTGCTGCACTGGCCCGTGCTGCTGATGTATTACAGGTACCGGATTACTTAAAAGCCGCTGAACATGCCGCTTCATTTATCACTCAAAAAATGGTATCCTCTGATGGCCGGTTGTTAAGAAGATATCGCGAAGGTGAAGCGGCCATCCCTGCCTTTCTCGATGATTATGCTAACCTGACCTGGGGGTTTTTGGAGATTTACCGAAGCAGCGGCGAGCGAAGTTACCTCGATATGGCTGAAAATCTAAGCCGGGAGATGCTCGATCTCTTTATGGAAGATAAGGGTATATTACGCTATAGCGCTTCAAATGATGAGCCGGAAGACTTTGCTCTTGAGGCAGAAGCCTCCGACAGCGCGACTCCATCGGGGGTATCGGTTGCAGCGATGAACCTGCTTCAGTTGGGCAAATTGATGCAGGAAGAAAGCATGACTGAGATAGGGCAGAGTCTGATCAAAGCTCAGCAGTCTAAGCTCGAGCGTTTTCCGACCAGTTTTGCTTACCTGCTTACAGCCCTTGATTATGCCCTCTCAGCTAATGGAGAGCAGTTTTATTGCACGCCAGATGGGAACTGCGGAGAGGAATAATTTTTCTTATTCCGCCCCGCGGGTCTTTAACATCGCCACGGTAACGTGGAATAATATGAACATGAAAGTGAAAAACTGTTTGGCCGGCATCCCGTCCGACATTAGCCCCAATGTTATAAGCGTCGGGGCTATATTTCTTGTCCAGATACTGCCTGGCCCTAAAAATAAGCCGACTGATAGCATTATGTTCTTCAGGTGAAGCGTCAAAATAGGTTTCTATATGGCGTTTTGGGATAACCAGAATATGACCTTTACTAACCGGACAGGCATCATAAAAGGCCAGGGCAAGCTTATTTTCTGCGACTATTTCCAGGGATTCTCTATTGCAAAAAACACAATCTGTCATCAATGGTCCTCCTGATCAGCTTATGAATATTATTTTTACTTATTCTTTATCATAACATAGAGGCTATCAAATTACATCTAACCTTGACTGGAAGGTCCTGATAGTCTGGAGATATCAGGCAGGATTACAACGGTGCGATAGTGAATTAATTCAGGGTAAGTTATTCTTGATCGTTAAGTATAATTCATGGGGGGGTATCCGGGCTGTGAGTGGTATAAGCAACTCCGAACGTTTTTTAAATGCTTTCTCTGCCATTGAACATGAAATGGAAAAGATCCTAAAGCTGAAGGACCATAAGCGCTTTTTCGATATGGTTGAGAGGAGTGCCCGGGTGAACCCGGTGATCGAGCGTTATCGCTTTGATTTAAAAGAGTATGGTGAATTACGCAATGCTATTGTGCATGATCGGGCTGGCGGTATAATTATTGCCGAGCCAAATGATGAAGCAGTAACGCATATTGAGAGAATTGCCAGGCTGTTATTGGAACCGCCAAAGGTTGCACCATTATTTCTGAAAGAAGTGCTAACACTATCGATCAATCAACCCGTATCAAGGGCGATCAGGGATTTAAGCCGCATGTCTTATACCCAGGTCCCAGTTCTCGATGACAAAAGCGTGACCGGGTTATTAACTTCAAATATGATCGTTAAATGGATGGGTATAAGCCTGGCTGAGAACTCCTTTGATATAGACAATACTACTCTTCTGGATGTTATAAATATTGTTGGTCACGAAAGCAATTATGAATTAATTGCGGTTAACAAGTCGCTTTTTGAAATACCTGATTTATTCTATCACTGGCAGCACGAAGGGAAAAAACTGGAGGCTGTTCTGATTACAAAGCGCGGAGATGCTTCTGAGCCTTTGCTTGGGATTATCACAAACCGCGACCTGCCTCTAATTCACAGGGAGCTGGAACAAAACAACTATTCTCAGATTGAACGATCCTGAAAGCTTTTTTTAAGTGATTATGATATCATAGTAACCTGGAATAACTTCGCTGGTTTGAAAGTGGAAGGAGTTCAAATATGATGTTCAAGAAGTGTTGTCATCTTTGTTTATTTATTTTTGTTTGCCTGCTGATGCCCATTATGCTTTTAATTACAGATGGTGGAACGCTGGAAATGGTTCCGGCGATTATAGATGGTGATGGGCTTATCAATGAAGATAACCGGGATGAAGAGTTAAATTTTTATGCCCTGGTTTATGCACCGGACAGGGATACGATTTCGATACCCGAAAATAAAATTGAGCCCGAGCCCGAACCCGAGCCCGAGCCAGAGCCCGAGCCAGAGCCCGAACCCGAACCTGAACCCAAACCTGCGCCATCTTCTCAAACCGGTTCCGATTCTGCTGAAACGAGGTCTGAACAGCAGGCTACAGGGCAAACCGCTGTTCAATCAGGGTCTTCCGGAGGTTCATCGGGACTTAACCAGAAAGAACAGCAAATGCTGAGCTATATAAATGAAGCTAGGAAAAATGCGGGCCTTTCGCCCCTACGGGTTTGCAGTCAACTAACTGAAGCAGCCCGGGCTAAGAGCAGGGATATGGTCGATAAAAATTATTTTAGCCATACTTCACCGACCTATGGCGGTCTCAAAGGGTTGCTCAGCCGTTTCGGGATTAGTTACCGTTCGGCCGGCGAGAACCTGGCCATGAATTCAAATGGCAGTGTCAGCGCTGCCCATAATTCACTGATGAATTCGCCCGGCCACCGAGATAATATTCTCAGCCATAATTACAGCGATGTAGGGATTGGCATTCACGTAAAAAGTGACGGATGCCATTACTACACTCAAATATTTGTAGGCCGTTAAACCGTCTGCCCGCTTTCTTTAGATAAATTCCGCCCCGTTTGTCAGCTCCATTTATAAACCCTTTTGTTTGATTGATGATTGATGATTGATGACAGGAGGTTTCCGGATGTTGAAACATTTATTTTTTGCAGCAGTAATATTAATTGTTTTAATAGCTCCCGTTGGTGCTCAAATTGAAGGGGAACCGTTTGAATACGAACAATCAGAGCAAGAACATTTCTACAGGGGACGGGTACTGGAGATTCATGAAATAAAAGAGGATGAACATGAATATTATACAATTATTGAGCAGCAAGTATTGGTTCGCCTGACCAGTGGCCCTTATAGTGGAGAAACAATAACTATTTTTAATACTTATTTTGCCGGTGATCCTGTTTATGATTTTTTGATCGAAGAAGGACAGGAAGTTATCGTTGTTACGATGGGGGAGGAGGGTTCCTTTGATCAGGCTTATGTCCAGGACATGGCACGGGATCGCGGAGTTTACTACCTGATTGCTGTTTTTCTGGTAGCCCTTTTGGTAGTGGGTCGGATGAAGGGCTTAAAGACGATCATTACTCTGGCTGTGACCATCCTGTTAATATTTCAATTCCTTTTACCCATGCTATTGGCAGGCTACAGCCCGATTTTACTGGCTATCGTCACAGCTTCCCTGGCAATAACATTTACCCTCTTTGTAATCGGAGGCCTGAATATGAAATCTCTGGTTGCCATTCTGGGAACTGTTACAGGTGTAATCATAGCCGGGTTTATGGCATTCTGGGCCGGGAGTTTAGCCCGGTTGACCGGGTTTGGCACCCACGAAGCACAAATGCTCTATTTCATGGACCAATCAATCGACTTTAGGGGACTGCTTTTTGCCGGTATTATTATCGGCTCACTTGGTGCAATTATCGACATCGGTATGTCGGTTGCCTCTGCGGCCGCTGAAATCAGGCAGGCCTGCCCCGAGATACATTTTAAAGAGCTTTTCAGAGGTGCTCTAAACGTCGGACGCGATGTGATGGGAACAATGGCTAATACATTGATTCTCGCTTATGTCGGCGCTGCCATCCCAATGCTATTATTGGTAATGGGTTACGAGATTGCTTTTCTCAAGGTTATAAACATGGATTTGATCGCTACAGAATTTGTCCGCGGGATAGCCGGCAGTATAGGACTAATTGCAGCTGTACCTGTCACCGCTGTCCTGGCGGCCTATTTCCTGGCCGATCACAAGTGATTATTCAAATTAGTTAGATCTATGAAATAGCAGGAGGATTGATGATAGTGAAAAGCTTTGACTTAATTGTAATCGGTGGCGGAACTGCCGGAATGAACTTGGTTTACCGGGCAGCGGGAAAAGGTTGGAAGGTAGCTGTAATCGAATCAAGCCATTTGGGAGGGACCTGCATTAACGTCGGCTGTATCCCTTCAAAAACCCTGCTCCACTCGGGAAGAGTAATGCAGAAAGTACGTGATGCCAGAGATTACGGAGTTATAGTTGAACCGCCGCGGGTTGACTGGCCGGCGGTGGTGCGCCGTAAAGACCGCCTGGTTGGGCGTATCCGCAGCCGCATCTATGACAACGTTGAAAGCAATGAAAACATAACCTTGATCGAGGGTAAAGCAGAGTTTGTTGGGCCGCGTGCAATTGAAGTAAACGGTAACAAGATCACTGCCGATAAAATAGTAATTGCAGCCGGTGCGCGCACTGCAATACCGCAGATTTCAGGTTTGGACATGGTTGACTATCTTAACTCCACTTCAGTCATGGATATGCAGGAGCTGCCGGACAGTTTGTTGATTCTGGGCGGAGGTATAATTGCCCTTGAATTTTCACAGCTCTTTGCTCGCCTTGGAGTCGATGTGACTATCCTTCAGCGTGGCATGCGGTTAGTTACAGCCCTTGAACCGGAAATATCAGATGAAATATGCAAAATTTTGGAAGGCGAAGGAGTTGTAGTTAAAACCGGTACCGAGATCATAGAAGTGGGCAAAGAGGACTTAGGTATCTATGCCGTCGATAAAACTGAAAACGGGCCGGTACGCTATAGATCTGAAAAATTATTGCTGGCAGCGGGTAGAACACCAAACAGCGATAGGCTTAAAGTTAAGAATGCCGGAGTTGAAATTGATGAGGGGGGTTTTATTAAGGTCGATTCAAATTATCAAACCACTGCTGAAGGAGTTTGGGCCATCGGTGATGTGATAGGTGGAATGATGTTTACCCATGTGGCCT
>PWUG01000343.1 GCA_003562605.1 Syntrophomonadaceae bacterium
ACCGTGAAGAAGCGTTGGAAAAGTGTATTGATAAGACTGAAATGACCAGGCTGGTGGAAAGAGGCACCCAGAGCCACCGCTAGGGTGTGTAGATAAAACAATACAGGAGTAGTGTTTTAAATGGGCTCTTACCAGTATGAAGCGATCAATAAATCCGGGGATACAGTAACCGGGAAACTGGAAGCCGACGGGCAGGGCAGCGTTGTCGAACGCCTGCGCGGAATGGGCTTGATGGCTGTTGAGGTAAAAGAGGTTAAGAGCTCGCAGCTTTTTGGCGGTTTAAAGATGTCACAAAAAGTTAAGCTTGGCGACTTAAGTCTATTCAGCCGCCAGGCAGCAGCGATGATTAATTCCGGCATCCCTCTCACCAGGGCCCTCTATACCCTTAGCAAGCAGGTAACTAACCCTGCCCTTAGCGCTGCTCTGAATGAAATAGCCCGAAACGTTGAAGGCGGGGTCAGTTTTAGCGAATCGCTCAAGCAATACCCAAATATATTTAGCTCGCTCTACGTTAACATGGTCAGCGCCGGGGAATCGGGTGGAAATCTTGAGGCGACCCTGGGACGCCTCTCAACCCAGCTTCAGAAAGACAAGGAACTGCGTGACAACATTAAATCGGCCATGTTTTACCCGATCGCGGTGCTGGCTTTTGCCGTAATTATCCTTTTTGCCATGCTTTTTTTCCTGGTTCCTATCTTTGTTAACATGTTCCCGGCCGGAACCGAGCTGCCCCTCCCGACCAGGGTGATTGTCAGCATCTCAGACGGGCTGCGCAACTACTGGTATATTGCAATCCCCCTATTTATCTTCTTTATCTTTTTGATAAGAACTTATGCAAAAAGCGCGCCGGGCAAAAGGATGCTTGATCGGTTAAGTTTTCGCCTGCCCGTATTCGGGCAGCTGGTGCAGAAAACGGTAATTGCCAGTTTTGCCCGCACTTTTTCTACGATGATGGCTACCGGTATCCCTGTTGTCCAGGCTCTTGATGCTGCCGGCAAAGCTACCGGTCACACACTGGTTATCGATGCGACAACGGAGGCCGGGGAAAGAATCCAGGAGGGGAGCAGTATCGCTACCCCGCTGGAAGAAAGCGGTGTATTTCCGCCCATGGTTACGCACATGGTTTCAGTTGGCGAAGAAACGGGCGGCATACCTGAAATGATGGATAAGGTAGCTGAGTTTTTCGAAGAAGAAGTTGCCACCATGACCAAGGGCTTAACCTCTCTGATCGAACCGCTCATGCTGGTGGTGATCGGTATTATGGTAGGCGGAATGCTTATCGCCCTTTACCTGCCGATATTTACTGTAATCACGCAGATATAAAGAAGACAGGAGCTGTCTGACAATGGCGCTGGGAATGAGTAAGAAAGCTGTAGGGCTGGAAATTGACAAAGGGGCGGCCAGGGTTGTAGAGCTGACCGGCTCGCCGCAGTCTCCAAAGCTTACCGGTATGGCTGGTATTGCTTTGCCCGAAGGCGCCGTTGAAGAAGGGATGATCGTTGAGCCCCGTGAAGTTGGCGAAGCGCTAAAGCGGCTGTGGTCTTCAGGAGCGGTAAAAGAGCGCAAAGTTTTGCTCGGGGTTTCAAATCAGGGCGTATTGGTCCGCCATGCCATTGTACCCAGGGTTTCTGCCGATAAAATTGACAACATGATCCGCTTTCATGCCCAGGATCCCCTGCCGATTCCTTTAAACACCGTTGTACTCGATTACATTATCATCGGTGAAACCGTGGAAGAAGAGAAAGAAAATCTGGAAGTGCTGCTGGTGGCTGCACGCCGGGATATGCTTGACGGTTTCCTGAAAGCTCTTGATTATGCGCGCCTGGAACCGCTTGATATTGATGTTTCCACCCTGGCCTTAATCTGGGTTTTGCCTGAAGCGGCCAGGGACCGTTCTGTTGCCGTCGTTAATGTTGCCAACGGTCTTAGCAGCATCCTTGTATCGGTGAAGAACGTTCCCCGCCTGGCCCGCCTTGTTTCAGCCAAACTAAAAGATCTTTCTGATCAATTTGGATATACTTTAGACGAAGCCCTGTCTATAAATCACTATGATTCCGGAGAGTATGCCAAAACTATTGATGCCTGGGTTGACCGCCTGGCCGGTGAAATCCGATCATCGATTAACTATTACCAGAACCAGGATAATGCTGCAGAAATTGAAGCTATAGCTGTCAATGGCAGGGGAGCGCTGCTGAACAATGTTTCCGCCAGGTTGGAATACCGATTAGAGCTGCCGGTAAGGATAACGAATCCCCTGGCCGGAATCTCCGCTTCGCCGCAAATTGCCGGGACCGGCCTGGAAGCAGTCGAGTACGCTTTCAGTATTGGCCTTGCCCGCCGCGGGTTGGAGGAATTATGATGAAAAACGTCAGCTTACTGCCTCCTGAAATAAAAGCCGAACGCCTTTTAGAAAAAAAGCAGGGCGTTGTTATAAAAATCATGCTGCTCTTGATGCTGATAGTTCTTGTAATATACACTTATTTGCTGGTCAGTTCGTTAATTGCTAAAAATGATCTTGATTCACTTGAACAACAGCGCGAAGTCGTGGAAAGGCAGTCCCGGGCCCTGGCTGAATACGAGGATCTTTATAATGATATGAGCAGGGCTGAGGATATGCTGAACAGGGCTATGGGCACTAACCCTAGATGGAGCGATGTCCTGCAGGAAGTGGGGGAGAGCTTCTTTCCCTTCGCCCGCCTTACCGATCTGACCCTTAACTATGCCGGAGATGAAGGAACGATAAATATGCGCGGCCTGACCGGTAGTATCAGCGATGTTGCCACCCTGGTCGAACGTTTTGAAAACCTTGATACTATTAATGGAGCCCGCGTCCGCACTTCCAGTGAAACGGGAACTGGTGATCAAACAGAGGTGCAGTTTTTGATCGATGCCAGTTTAATACCGGGATCCTTGTACCTCGATCCTGAAGAGGGGGGAAGCTAAGGTGGCCAAAATAAAGCTAAGCCGCAGCAAAATTGTAATCATAGTGGCCGCTGTCGTGCTGTTGGCCGGCATAATTCTTTCCTACCTGCAGTATAACAGTATGCGTAACCTGCAGGAAGCGGTTGAAGATGAAAAACTGGCCCTGTCGCTGGCCGAAGCAAACCTGGCCAGGCTGATCAATCATCGCGATAATGCAGATGAATACAGGCATCGCTTAGGCTTTGTCAGGGCTGTTATCCCCGCCACTGCCGGTGAAGACGATATGCTTCGCTATTTATATTACCTTGGTGATCTTTATGATATCAAAGTGACCGAGGTACGTTTTGACACAAGAGTTGATGAGGAAGATTACACCAGGATGCCGATCAGTTTAACCATGGAAGGAAGCTATAGTTCCATGCAGGCCCTGCTGGATCGATTCCACGGCGGAGAAAGGTTGATCCGGGTTGACAGCCTCAGGCTTGCCCGCGTGGGAGGTACAGGTTCCTCTATACGGGTCTCAGCTTCTGCAAATGCTTTTTACAGTACCCATCATCAGTGATAGAATAAGTAGTGATCCTATTTTGATGTGCCTTTTTAAAGGGCATAATCCTGGAGCGCTATTGACTATGGAAAATGGCAGAACCGGTATCAACTTAAAAAAAGACGGCATCGGCGAAATGCTGGTCAGCAGCGGGCATATCACCCGTGAACAGCTGGACAAGGCGCTGCAGCTGCACCGGGAAAACCTGCAAAAGGGAGCCAGGGGTCTGCTGGGGCAGACTCTTGTTGATCTTGGTTTTATAAGCGAAGAAGCAATAACCCGGACCGTAGCCAGCCAGGCTGGTGTGGATTATGTCTCTTTAGTTGATTTTGATGTAGACCCTTCCGCGGCATCCATGATTGACCCCGAAACAGCCCGGCGTTACCAATCGCTGCCAATCGGTTTCGAAAACGGGCGTATGGTTGTCGCCATGATGCATCCCAATGATATTGTTACCATCGACGACCTCCGCTTAATTACCGGCTATGAGATTAAGCCTGTATGTGTTTCTGACAGTGAGCTGAAAGCTGCTATTGAGCAGTACGGTCAGGTCAGCAGCGGAATTGACATGGAGGAAGACGATGAAGATGAACACGAGCAGGCCGTAGCGGAACGGGCCGAATCAGATGTTATGGATAAACCGGCCGTACAGTTGGCTAATCTTATCTATAATCAGGCAATCCGCAATAAGGCCAGTGATGTTCACATTGAACCACAGGAAAATAGCATGCGCATCCGTTTCCGGATTGATGGTGTTCTCCACGAAGTAATGCAGCCTCCATTGAGGCTGCACCCTTCCCTGGTTTCAAGAATAAAAGTAATGGGCGGCATGGATATCGCTAACCGGCGTTCCCCTCAGGATGGCAGGACCAGTTTAAAGATGGACGGGCGGGTGATCGATTTCAGGATTGCCTCCCTGCCTTCGGCACATGGCGAGAAGCTGACCTTGCGCCTTCTTGATCGCAGCTCCCGCGTAATCACCCTCACCGAGCTGGGCTTTCCGGAAACCCAGCTGGAAAAATTCCGTAAGGCGATTAACCTGCCCTACGGCTGTGTCCTGGTAACCGGGCCTACGGGAAGCGGGAAAACCACCACCCTTTATGCTGCCCTGGTTGAGCTAAACAGCGTGGAAAAACATATAATCACCGTTGAAGACCCGATCGAATACCGCCTGGCAGGGGTTAACCAGGTCCAGGTTAACCCCAAAGCCGGGTTAACTTTTGCTACGGGATTACGCTCAATACTACGTAACGATCCCGACATCATCATGGTCGGTGAAATCAGGGATCGCGAAACAGCGCGCATTGCCATTGAATCTGCTCTTACCGGGCACCTTGTCCTATCCACCCTTCATACGAATGATGCTGCCGGGGCAATTTCCCGCCTGGGCGATATGGAGGTTGAACCATATTTAACGGCCTCGTCAGTAGCGGCCGTTCTGGCCCAGAGGTTGGTAAGGGTGCTTTGTAACCAGTGCCGCCAGGATTACACAATCAGCCGTTCCGAACTGCACGCAGCCGTGCCTGACTTTCCCATGCGCAAAGAAGAAACTGAGCTGAGGCTTTTCAAGCCTGTCGGCTGCCTGCGCTGCAGCAACACCGGGTACCGTGGCAGGGTTGGTGTTTACGAGCTTCTGGTCGTGAGCGATAATATAAAGAAGATGACTTTACAGCGCCGTTCCTCCGGTGAAATAGCTGAGATGGCGATCAGGGAAGGGATGGTTACTCTGCGCCGTGACGGTTTGTTAAAAGTGAGGCAGGGCATTACTTCGATCGAAGAGGTAATGAGGGTTCTCATTTAACTAAAAACAATCTTAATACAGATCATCACTTGACTATACCTTGATAATATGTCATAATGCAAGAAGATTAGAAAACGTTTCGAACCGCAAAAAGCAAAGCTGTTGAAAAGCAGCGGCGCAAAGCTAAAGGGGCTAAGGTGGTTATTGCTAAGCCAGCCAGCTGCCGGTTCACGGGGAACATTCATCACCCCGCCTGAATCTGCAGGCGGGATTTTTATATGTAACGGTCATTAAACCCTCCGGGAGGTTAACAGGGTGTCACGCGAACCTTCAACAATTCAAAATAATGCGCTTGAAATCGCAGCCAAAGATTATACTTTTACCAAGGATCCCGCCGCCAAGGAAGCAGTTGTCGAAACCGCGCAGGCCCTGGTTAATTATTATGCTTCCCTGTATAGCCCGGGCCGGATTGATGAAGACTTGCGCCAGGCCGGCTATGTCGGACTTTTAAAAGCCCTGAAACGGTTTGACCCAAATAAAGGAGTGCTCTTTGCCACCTATGCAACCCACTGCATTATAGGAGAGATCCGCCATGATCTTCGTGACAGGGGCTCTTTTAGAATTCCCGACTGGCTAAGAAGCCTGCAGGCCAAAATCATTGAAGCAACCGATGAGTTGGCCCAAAAAAACTACGCTATGCCAACCCTGAAAGAGATTGCCGGTAAAGTCAATGTTGCTGAAGAAGGTATTGTTGAAGCGATGCAGGCCGGCTGCATTTCTCTCGACGAACTTGATTTGTCAAAACTAAAAAGTTTACGCTATGAGAGCTTCAAGCTCCCCATCGAAGATGTGATCACAGTTAAGATGTCCCTGGACAAAATGGATCAACTGAAAAAAAATGTTGTTACCATGATCTATTATGAAGGCATGACCCAGGAACAGGTAGCCCGTAAACTGGGACTGAACCAGCGTAAAGTTTCACGACTTCTGAATAGCGGGCTTGAAGAAATGAGGGCCTATGTTCAGGCCTAAAT
>PWUG01000293.1 GCA_003562605.1 Syntrophomonadaceae bacterium
GATGCTTCAAGTACAGCATTACTAGCAGCATCTTCCCAACCAACCTTTGACCGCCCGACCAGTTCAATAACCTTTGCCACATTGGCCATTCTTTCCTCAGTCATTATGCTCTCCTTTCCTGAACCATGATTTATGTTGCAGCCTTCAAAAAGCGATACCAGTTAAACAGCTATTTATGCTTGTTAAGAAATGACTTGTATTCTTCCTCTGCCTTTTCTTTCGAATATCCGTATTTCGTCTGTAGAACCCCGACCAGTTTTTCCTTATGCCCTGAAGCTATCATCAGGTCATCATCAGTTAGTTTCCCCCATTTTTTCTTGGCTTCGCCTTTCAGCTCGCTCCATCTTCCTTTTAAGATATCTTCGTTCACAACCTCACCTCCTCTTATTTAGATGCTAAGTAGTTGATCATGATCTGATCATGAGCAGATCCACCTGCACACATAAGCATTATCATTACAGAGATTGCGAAATACCTATGATCCCGATTATGATGAGATAGATACCGATGATATAGTTAAGGATTTTGGGGAAAACCATGACGATAATCCCAAATATTACAGTGATTATTCCGATTAGTAAACCGCCTTCTGGCAGCATAGGAGGAAGCCCCCTTTTCTAAACAGTTATTGTCTCTGACAAAAACGGTATAATTCCGATGAAATCAAATTTTATCTTGCTATTTATATTATCAATAAGGATGCGCAGAATTCTATAAGCAATGTCTCCATATATAATATCTAAGCTGATAGTTAATTCATTCCAATATCTGCGCTTTTCATTGGGCGAGCCAAAATCTACACCGTCACATCGCTGCGTAAAGATCAAAAATAGTGTGAATTTTGCTAATAGATTTCTTAGCACTTTTTATAATAACGTTTAATCAAGATAAGAAAGGGGAGATGATCAAATGAGTAGTACTACGATTATAATTATTGTGATTGTCCTAATTGTATTATTTGGTGGGTTTGGTTATAGTCGATATCGGAGATAATGCCGGATTTTTCGATAATGAGGCCATCATTCACATTTAGCTAATGATGGCCTCATTAGAATGCAGAAAAACGAAGGGATTTGAACCAAGTTGGCGTTTGCGCACAGTGATTGCTTGCCATGAAATAAGCACTTTGTTGCCTTTTATGATCTGAATGCTTATATAGACGAAACTGAAATGGGCATATATCACCAGGCTTTCACTCCTGATGGTATCACCGGCAAGAACTGCCAAGCTTCGCTTGGCGCACGCAAGACCTGACCCCATCTTTTTAAATGTCCTAGCTATTTTTTTCAGCAACTATTTTCTGTAACGTTTCCTGAAAGACACTATAGGGCTGAGCTCCCACGATTTTGTATTTTCCATTAATGATAAAAGTAGGAACGCCGCCTGTAGCACCTTCTTGATGAGCAGTAGTTGCAATTTCCTGTAACTGCTGCTTCAAGCTTACGTCTTGCCAGGCCTGTTCAACTTCCTCCCGGGAAAGGCCTGAAGACTCGGCTAACTCTATCAGGACCTCGCGATCACCAATGTCCCTACCATCTTCAAAATACGCTTCGAATATCTTTAGATGCAGGGTAGCAAAGGAGCTAGTTTTTTTTGCATATTCACTAAGAATTAAAGCTCTTCGGGAATTGGCAAGGTACCCATTATTTCTGTTAAAATGAACGCCATAAACCTTACCCATTTCATTTAAGCGCTGATAGAGTTGACTACGAATTTCAGGTGGGTACTCGGCACTCATGTCGCGTCCTTCCTGCGGGGTTTCCGGGTGAATCTCTAGTCCCTGCCAAATTTCCTGGATATCAAAATCTTCATTTAGCTTGTCGACAATACCTTTGCCGATATAGCAGTATGGTCAAATATAATCGGAATATATTTTGATAGTGACCATTGTGTCCCTCCTAATGATAGAAAGTTACTTCTTAAACGTAAAGCGAAATACCTTTAACGCCAAACTAGTCGAACATTTCCATCGTTTTCCTTAACAGTTGGGGATAGGTTGATCCGCTTTTATGTTGATAAGTTCATGTTTTTCGTATCAAAATTATCTATAGATTCAGATATTCCTTACCTTTGGTATCCGCAAATTTACATGTCTTTCAGCAACTCTAGCGCTTCGGCAAGATCATCTTTACTGACCTGTATTTGTATTGGTCCGGTCAGTGGATTAAATCCCGTTCCGAAAGTACCTCCTCCAAATAAATGCTGAATTCCTTCGCCTTTAGCATAATACCTTATACCGGCTTCTTCCAGCAGCGATTTGACAATCATGATCTTCCCCGGATCACTGGATTCCAAGGCCGTAGCTAGTTCGACATAAACTGGATCATATTTTGGTTCGCCTTGTTATAATTAGCCATTTACGGGAACCTTGGTTCGTTCATCGCACCGGTGAAAGGGCCAAATGACGCATTGGTGATTTTAAATCCTTTCTAATCCGGAACGCGAATGCGGGCTACATGCGGCTCGGTGAGACTACCCAGCCAGAGATAACCATCCTCTTCGTTTACACTGGTGATAGTATGGCAGTGTCCTGTATGATCCTGCAGGTTATGAATCACATTGCCTTCGTAATCAAGGGCAATAACCAGGCCCATGGGATCGGGTTCACTCACACGCAAGGCTTCGGGCAAGCGCATGATTACCTTGCGCAGAAAAGGCCGGGGCAGTATACTGTCTACCAGCTCGTCACGGGGATAAATTAACGCTACCCAAAAAAGCCCTTCGCCGTTGTTGCTTAAATTATCCGGAAAACCGGGCAGATTATCGATAAAGATATCAGTCTGGCCCTTCTTCTCTCCGGCGAGCCAGTAGCGTGTAATGCGGTATCGCATGGTTTCGTTGACCAGCAGATAGGCTTCATCCGGGCCTAAGGCCACCCCGTTGGCAAACCCAAGTTCGTCGACATGCAGGCTGGTTTGGCCGCTTTCTGGATCCCAGGCAAAGAGTCGGCCCGACGGCTTAGATTCGAAAAAGTCAGTAATGTTATTTTCCAGATCAAAACGGGTAGAAGCATCCGTAAACCAGACTGTCCCGTCGGAAGCCACAGCAAGATCATCAACAAAGATCATTTTTTTGCCTTCGAACTCATCGACAGCCACCTCAACCCGGTGCCCGGATGCTGCAGTAGCATTGTCAATATAGAGCAGGCCCATTATACAATCGGCAATATAGAGACGATCAACGTAAAACTTCATCCCCAGGGGACGACCACCGGTATTGACAATGGTTTCTAGTGCACTGCTGTTATCGGGTGAAAAACGCACTATTGACCCGTCAGCTAAACCGGTATAAATCAGACCGTCGGGGCCAAGTACCGTATCTTCCGGGCCGTGCCCGCCGTCAAGTGTATATAGCTGAGCATCTGATAAATAATTATTTTCCGTATAAGACCCCGTTAATCCCGGCTGTTCCGGCGGTGTCCAGGCGACAGGCTCTATCGGCACAGGCCATAACAAGAGATAAAGCAACAGTAATACCACCAAACCTATCAGTAAGAATAACAATTTACGCATTGTAAAAACCCTTCCCTTTAGTTTTGTATAGCATCCCACTACATATTCAGGAACTTGATTCACAAGGTTGAGAATTTTCAACAGCAAAAACAAACAATACTACAGCACAGAAGGTCTGTTTTTCCACACCGGCCTTGATTCTGACCGAAGACTTGTTTATATTCTTGTATGAACAGGAGGCTTCTTACCTTTGTAAATAACTTCTTTAAAGCTACCAGTTTTCCTTTTCCAAGATTTCGATAAGGATTACGGCTAAGAATCGTTTGAATAAGAATCCATATATGATGTTTTTCGAGCCGGTTCTTTAAATCAGCTAATGACGCAATACAAGACTACTTATCGTAAACCCTCCACTTTTAAAAAAATGATTATATATTTAACATACAGGCAGGCTACTAAATGCAATGCTCAGAAATCAATTGGCAATATACCCTTTATTTATGAGGAATAAAAGGAAAGTATTTAAAGGGTAACTGGATTAAAAAGTGAAAAGTTAAGAGGAATTGTTAGAATGCATATGCTAAACTATTAGTATAGATAAAAAACAACCAGGCCTGGCGTATGGCCCGTGGGACAGTAATGATAAGGGGGATTTTTACAGAGGTGAATATTATTAAATACCTTTACCTTTTCCTGGCTGCAGTGTTTATAATAATGCTGCCGGGTTGTATGCCGGCGGAAACACCTGAGCATTCAGTAACTGAAGAGTTTGAAGAAACTGAAGAAGTTAATGACCTCTCTCCGGAGATCCCCGTCCGGGAACCGGTAGAAATAGAAGGTCTGGTACTTGTGAACGACCTGGATGAAAGCATCATCATCGATTTAAAATATGCCACAGCTGACAATTTTACAGGCCAGGTGATCTATCCGGTAGAAGTAGCTGCAATCAAAAAAGAGACCGGTGAAAGATTGGTTAAAGCCCAGGAAATCTTTAAGCAGGACGGCTACCGGATCAAACTGTGGGATGCATACAGGCCACTATCAGCACAACATGTTCTCTGGGAGGCGTACCCCGACCCACGTTATGTAATCAAGCCCCAGGATCCCCCCCCGTCATCGGATTTCCGTCCCCGCCATAATAATGGTATGGCTGTGGATATAACCCTGGTGGACAGAAATGGCAACGAGCTAAAGATGCCCACCGGTTTTGATGATTTTAGCGAAAAAGCCGCTCCGGACTATTCGGATCTTCCAGACGCAGTGCGGCAAAACCGCGACTACCTAATTGAAGTAATGGAAAGAGTAGGCTTTCGGGTAGTTTCAACAGAGTGGTGGCACTTTGATGATGTTACCGGAACACCCGGCCCTTATCTTGATGTGCCTCTGGAAGCTTTTTTGAACAATACTGATTAACCCTGCAGTGATCACCAAAACAGGAAGGGTTAATATCAGTAAATTAGGTTCTTACGATCAGTTTATGATGTAAGAGGGCCTTTGACACTAACCTGCGATGCATAAAGAACCGTTAGTTTTATTAATAATGGCATGCATCGATTTTGATTAATCGTTTGGGAGACGAAACATGACAAATGACAGCAAACAAAAAGCAACAGCGCCTTTAACAGCATTTTTTTTGCTGACTTTTACTTTCACCTGGTTTTTTTGGATTTTTGCCATTCTTATATCGTTGAACATAATAGACTTAGCTCTGCCTGCCATGGTCCCGGTTGTCATTGGAGCCCACGGGCCACTTGTCGCTTCTTTTTGGTTTGTATATAAAGAAAACGGCCTGTCCGGAGCCAAAAAACTTCTACTTGCCGGTTTCAAGGTGCGCATGAAACTTACCTGGTGGGTAGCCATCCTGGCCTTTCCGGCTTTATTGGCCGGCGTGGCCTTCTGGATCAACATCTCCACAAGCAGTTTTCAGCCGGAAACACCCTTGTTGGACCAGCCGCTGCTGATTATACCCAATTTAATTTTCATGTTTTTTCTAGGCGGCTCTTTCCAGGAAGAGTTCGGCTGGCGAGGCTTTGCTTTGCCGCAGCTGCTGGCCGTGCAAACGCCTTTTTCAGCAAGCCTGATCCTGGGGATTATCTGGGGTTTCTGGCATCTGCCTCTTTTCTATATTGACGGCTTAAGCCAGTCATACATGAATTTTAGCTTTTTCCTGCTTCTGACCTTATCGTTCAGCTTCATTTTCACCTGGGTCTATATCCGGACAGATTTCAACCTTTTCAGCGCCCTTTTGCTGCATACTGCACTGAATTCCTCGATGAATCTATTCCCGCCTATAGAACAAATTGCAGGTGGGAACCAGGCAGCATTTACATATCTCACCTTTCTTTATCTTACTGCTGCCGGCATATTACTTCTCACTGAGAAGCGGTTTTGGTTTAACCAACTAAAAGACGGCACGCAGTAGAGGAATTGGGGTCAGGTCTTGAAATGAAATATCACATTTCCTGCTCTAATTTGCGGACTATTTTAATGACCGTAGTGGTTGTCCATCAGACAATAAGCGTGGTAATGCCAGTTAGATCTTTTGGTAACCTCAGATAGTATTTTTAGAAAGGTTTTGCGATCCTGCTAAGAATTATAAATATCATATGGTCAATATTTTCACCCATCGACCATTCTTTTTCCGCAGGCCGCTGCCAAAGCAGGCTGGTTTCAATACCCTTTATTTCTGAAAATATGGCTTTTCTTTGATCATCTAACAGCTCCAGGTAGTCGGCTAC
>PWUG01000263.1 GCA_003562605.1 Syntrophomonadaceae bacterium
TACAGCAATTCCCGGACCTGAATCCACCTTGCAGAAGCTTAGAGCGGAATCTGACCGCCTGCTTTATAAAGCAAAGGAGGCCGGCCGGAACCGGGTATCTAATTAAACCAGCTGTTTTTTGGCAGCTGCTGGAATGAAGATTGGTAATAAATGATGGCCTAATTATTTGAGATTACCGTAACTGTTTTATTTGACCTGGAATTATGAGCTATATACTTGAGACAGGTGCAAAAAGATGAATGATGCTGCAAGAAGTGCTTCAATTTATGATTTTATGATGCGAGTTTTAGATCGTATAATGATTAAGGGTTGGCGGAAAGAACTTTGGGCCATGGTTAGGGGCCCCCTGGTTTTAGAAGCGGGTGTGGGAACCGGCTTAAGCGTTGATTTCTACAAAGATGAGTTTCATATTACTGCCCTGGACAACAACCACAGTTTTCTTGAGAAAGCGCGCCACCGTGCCGAAATAAAAGGAAAGAATGCGGATTTCATCTTCGGTGATATTGAAAGCCTTCCCTTCGATGCTAACATTTTTGACACTGCGCTTACAACCTTTCTTTTCTGCCAGCTGGAAAACCCACAATTGGGCATGGCCGAACTCAACAGGGTTCTTAAGCCGGGAGGGCAACTTCTGCTTCTTGAGCATGTACGCACTTACGGTACATTCGGCCGTCTCCTTGAAGTTATATCAGGACCCTTATACAAAATGACAGGTGATCATATAGCAAGGGATACAGAAGAGATAGCCGCTAAAGCGGGATTTGTCAATATCTCGGCTAAAGATCTATTTACAAGAGGAGTAATAATCATCAGCGCTGAGAAGAGCTAAATCACAGGACTTTTGACCGCTGCTGACCTATTTATTCTGGTTTAAGAAAAAAAGACCTTACAGCACCAGCCTGGGGGCAGGGCTTCAGGTCCTTAAGTATCAGGATTTTAGACTTGTTACTTCTTAGGCTTAGTCGTTGCTGCTGTTATTGCCGCTGCCGGAGCCACAACTTTCTTTTCGGCCTTCTTTTTCTTTTTTTCTTTGTTCCTGGGGCTTTTGTCGCCCATCTCCATAACCTCCTAGTTTGTGTGGCATAAAGCATGCACAGATCATACTGATAAGACCTTAACCTGATTTGATGGACACAGAGAATGGCTGATATGATTTAGCCACTGGAGGCGTCCTTCAACGAAAAAGAAATATGATCAAGACTTCAAGTCAGAAGCAGTGAACCTGGTGCTAAAAGACAAGCGACCAGTTGCCGCTGTAGCTAAAGAACAAGAGATTTACGCCAGCACACTATGCGCACACCTGTACTTTACAAAAGTCCAACAACCCTTTAAAAATGGGTGCAAAAATGGCTGGGGCGGTAGGATTCGAACCTACGAATGCGGGATCCAAAGTCCCGTGCCTTACCGCTTGGCCACACCCCAGCACAGCTTTTAATCGGTTTATATGGTTTTGCGCTATTTGGTGAAAGTGGGGTGAGTGATGGGATTCGAACCCACGGCCTCCAGGGCCACAACCTGGCGCTCTAACCTACTGAGCTACACCCACCATCCTTTTGCGCTGTTCATTTTAGCATGCCGGGCTAAAAAAGTCAACGCTGAGAAAGCGCCCGGCGTCTTTTTTGACGACAGAAATCACAGGCAGGTAAAGGAATCTAGAGCAGGATTCAGGAGCTGGAAGAAGAATAACCATTTAATAGCATTTAGATTTATGATGGAACGAAGATTAAAACTAAAGGTGGACGATTTTAATGCGAATTATTAGCGGTAGATTGATAATCGGGTTGGCAGTATTGGTTCTGGGGGTCCTGATGTTGATTAACAACCTGGTCGATGATGTGCAAATCAGGTTCAGCGACATCATGCGTTATTGGCCGGTCATTCCCCTTATCCTGGGCCTTAACTGGTTGGTTTTATCTTTTCGCTCCTATGACATGGCCGGGCAGAGGAGAATGCATTTTTCCTGGGGGCAATTTGTTACGGCGCTGGTTATGATCGCCATAGGAACTGTCTATCTTGGCAATAACCTGGGCCTGACATCGGTTGATACAAGCGTGTTCTGGAACCTGGTCTGGCCGGCGATATTGATCCTGATCGGGATTAATCTGATTAGGGGCCGCTCACAGGCTGGAGAAAGCGGGGGGCGCTTTACCTTTATGGGCGGGGCTAATGTCGGCGGAGCTCAACCATGGAAGTTGGAAAGCGGCAGTTATTTTGCTTTCATGGGCGGGATTGAGATGGATCTAACTGCAGCCGAGCTTGATGAGGGCGAAACGGTGCTTGATTTAACTGCAGTGATGGGCGGCATTGAGGTTAAGATCCCTAAAGATATGGCCGTCAGGTACGAGGGCTCCGCTGTCCTGGGCGGAGTAACATTTAAAGACCAGGAAGATGGGGGTATTATAGCCAGCCGAAAATATGAGACGATTCTGGATGATCAAGTGGGCAAAATATTATTTATTCAGGCCCGCGCCATCCTGGGTGGTATAGAGATCAAGGAAGCTTAGCTTAAATACCAGGTTTTTAGGCACTTCATTTTTAGGATGAAGCAGCCGGAATCCCGGTTTTCTCAGGGTAAGCCTAATAGGCAAACCTCAAAGATGCGGGATTCCTCGGGAAGGGCTTAATCACTTTTCGCGCTCCTGTTATTAACATTAAATTTTTTACACGCCTGCGACACGGTTTTTTAAAGCGGCAAATACCCGATCCTGCGGCAGGTCTGGTCGCAGCTTGCTGATTTGTTCCAGGCAAACCGAAGCCCCGTAGTCCATGCCCTGGCATCCTGCCAGCAGGATTACGTCATCCTGACCGGCTTCGGCAAGGCCGCCGGCAATGGCTTCTGAAAGAAGTTCGTGGATTTCCGCTTTCAGCCCGGCCGATGCCATTATCTCTTTAAAAACCTGACATTCTTCCGGGGTTACGTAATCTTTCTCTCCCACGTAATCGGTGCTCGTAGTGGCTAACACTTTTTCCAAACCAAGCTTCGGGGCCCAGGCCGCAATTGCTTCGGCGTTTTCACGGTTTACGGTTACACCACGGCTGCCCCTGATCGCGTAAACCAGAACCAGCTTTTTGTAATCCATCATTTGCAGGGTTTCCAGGGTTACGTTGATATTGCCGGCGTTGGCAAAATGATCATCAATAACCTTGTATTGATCTTCAAAGATTAGCTCAAAACGCCTTTCGACACCTCTGAATTCGTGCAAAGCTTTTTGGATCGTTGCAGCAGGAATGCCGTGCAGAAGGCCGACCAGGATCGCGGCCATGGCGTTGTAGACGCTGTGCAGGCCCAATACCGGCAGTTCGATCAAAAAAGAATCAGGTTGGAGAGCAAACTGTTCCGCTACTGCCTTATTTTTAAGGACAACATTAAAGCGGGCCCTCCCGGTGCTTAAATCCAAATCTTCAACTATGCAATCGGCTTCTTTGTTTTTCAGGCCGTATGTGAAGACATGCGCTTTGGTTTCCCTGCTTAAAGCGGCGCTGTAGGGGCAATCCAAGTTAAAAACCGCCCACTGATGAGCCCCTGCATTGCGGGCCAGGCTGGCTTTCGCTTTAAAATAGTTTTCGAAAGAGCCGTGCAGATCAATATGCTCACGACTGATATTGTTTACCACCACGATGTCGAAAGCGACACTGCCAACCCTTTTTAGTTCCAGGCCCGAAGAGGAGACCTCCATTACGGCGTGGGTAAGGCCGTTGTCAACCATTTCTCTGAAATAAGCATGCAGATCCAGCGATTCAGGCGTAGTCAGGTCAGAAGCCAGGATTTTTGAGCCCGTTTTATAAATTACCGTACCGATCATGCCAGCCTTTATACCGTGTGCTTCCAGGATAGTATGGGCCATGTAAGTGGTGGTGGTTTTTCCATTTGTGGCAGTGATACCGGTCAATTTTAATTGACGGGAAGGGTGGCCATAAAAGATGTCTGCCAGCGCTGCCAGGGCGCTGCGACTGTCATTTACCCTGTATTGTGGCACCTTGATGTCATCCTGAAACTGTTCAACAACAGCTGCCACCGCACCGTTTTCAACGGCTTGCTTTAGATAAAGATGTCCATCGGTTTTATAGCCTTTGATGCAGACAAAAAGCGAACCGGATTTAACCCTGCCCGAATGATATGCCAGGCCGGTTATCGGTTTAATTATTTCCTCTCTGCGTTCAATTACCTCTATTGCCGAGATTAACTTTTCCAGCTCCACTTAAATTGCAACCTCCTATTAAAGCTTTCAGGCATGTTCATAGTTAAATGGGAATTTGCTCAATTCCTGCACCCTGATGACAGCTCTTCCGGTTCTTTTGTTTTGACAAAAAGAGCACTTGATGCCACGTTTAAATCTTGACCGGTTTACGGATTATCTTTTACCAGCGTACCAAGAGCCTTGTTAACTGCTTGTAAGATAGATCAGGAGCCCGCAGCAGCGGGCTCCGATTAGAACTTTGGTTGGTGTTTGTGTTTACTCGCTAATTTCGATCGATTCCGTCGGGCATTCTTCAGCTGATTCGCGAACTTTTTCTTCGTACTCGGCCGGGATGGGGTTAACTTTTACCTCGGCAATTTCGTCGCCCAGTTCGAAAACCTCCGGACAAATATCCTCGCAGATACCACAGGCGCTGCAATCGTCATTTACTTTAACCTGCATTCTGATGCCTCCTCAAACAATGATAGTTTATTGCCGTTATTCATATTCGCTAAGGAATCCAATATCCCTTTTTTTCTGCTCGTATTTTTTCCCCTCAATCTTTTTTCAAAATGAAAGCTTTATGGTGGCAAAAAACAATTTCTGTGCCAATTTCAAGCTGCTTCTTTCCAGGGGATCTTATGGTTACCACGTTCGGAATTTGTGTATAATGGCGATTATGACGGCTTTGAATGGTGCCAGCCTGTGGATAACCCTGTGCATAGTGTTAATAGAACAGGTATTTGCCTATTTGCAAGCTTGGAAAATAGGGCTTCCAGGTAAAAAAAAACTTTTTTCAGTCGACATAAGTAGTTGACTTAAAGGAACAGTAAGGGTAGAAAAGATAGCCGAACCGGGTATAAGTTCTGCCGTATATGGGTAGAAAAATATCTAGAATTCAATTATAATTATCATATATTTTTCAAAAAAAGGTAGTCCCGGTTAGCAGCATCTAAGTTTCAAGCGGATACAGGTGTTAGCCAGAGCGGGTAAACCTGTTAACGGCAAAGGGAGGTGAAACCGGTGCGCTACATGGTTAAGTTAGTCCCCTTTCTTATCGCTGCTGCAGCCCTGTTTGCCCTGATTGGCTGCGGGGGAGCAGGTGGAGGTTGATAAATCACCGGGAGTTAGTTTAACTCTCACGGAAAAAAAGCAACAGCTTTGCACGATCCTAAGCTGTTGCTTCCTTTTTATCTCAAACAATAACCAGTTCGTCTCCGGTCAGGGTCAGCCTTTCCAGGCCTTCCGGTTTTACAACAAAGGTATCTTCTATGCCTACAGTTCCTTCACCGGGGAAAATAAACTTTGGCTCCAGGGCAAATACCATCTTTTCGCGGAGCGGTTCCTGAACGTGTTTCGCAATTACAGGAAGTTCATCAAGCTCTAAGCCTACCCCATGGCCAACGAAGGGTACTTTGTGGATATAGCCCATGAAATAGTCTTCCAAACCGGCTTCGGCGGCAGCCTGTAAAGCATCATTGTATAGTTCCCCGCAGCTTATCCCCGGTTTACCTCGTTTAACAAGGGTGTTTCTGATTTCCAGGGCTTGATCATAAGCTTTTTTTAGGTGAGGAGCTGGTTCCCCGATACAGAAAATCCGGGTTTGGTCGATCATATAGCCGTCGAAAATGCTGACGAAGTCGACCAGTATGGGGTCGCCGCGCCTGATCAGGGCCGGGCCTGCACCCTGGGGATAGGAGGGGTTGAGGCCCGAACCACCGGTAGGCCCGTCGAAGAAGCTTATTGTTGTTGCACTTGGGCCGGACATGATATGGCCGAAGTAGAGCTCCTGGTTAAATCCGCGCATGCGTACGGCACCCTGGTGGCCGAGCGAGCGCGCTTTTGCTTCGAGCCCGGCGGCCAGGTCAATTTCGCTCAAATTTTCCCTGATCAACGAGCCGGCATGCTCGAACACGGCGGCGCTGATTTTCGCCGCCTCTCCGAGCAAGGCCAGTTCATA
>PWUG01000032.1 GCA_003562605.1 Syntrophomonadaceae bacterium
AAGCCGATTTCGCCCTGGCAGCGGCTAATCTATGGGCTGATCATCCAAGTCTGGATATCTTTGTCAGTGGCATGACCGACGCCCCCGAAATTATAAAGTTGCTGAAGGACATGGGCGTGCCGGAAACTCAGATCAAAGGGGAAAGATGCTCTCAAACCACCTGGGAAAATGGCTTATTCTCCGAATTACTACTAGAACCTGGCGAAGAGAAAAGGATTATCCTGGTGACCGATAACTTGCATATCACCCGAGCACTTCTAGTTTTCCAGGGATTCGGCTTCAAAGTCGAGACTTCTCCAGCTCAGCTAGAGTACCCCGATGGCTCTATAGTAGCCAACCTGATTACCACCAACAGAATGGCCCTGAGGGAGTACGCAGCTCTCATCTACTACACCCTTTCCGGACGATTTAGACCATTGCCAACTAACAGCACGTCTGCTGCAGAGGCTGAAGCTAGGGCAAAAGTCAGCAACTGGGGATGCTACTTAGTATCAGGTATTGCTGAATATAGCGGTTTCTGATTGGATGAAGTACATTGAAGTCCTTGCTACATAAGGCTCGCAGGACCTAGGTTGCACCTCACTCGGGTGAAAATCGCTATAGGGGGTATGAATTTATGCTGTTGTCTAGTATTAGTTCCTCACAATACCAAACAACAGCAACGGGGTCTAACCAACGTGTCCTCAAAATATGTTAGCCAACCAGGCTGGCGTTATGTCTGTCCAAATTAAGCGGGAGTGCTGTACTTTTCCTCTTACGCTAATTCTGTTAAGATTTGATGAATTAGCCGCTTACCTCTGTAGATACGAAGATTCGCTGTGGTACAAATTAAATTAAGGTACTTTGACCCTAACCAGTCAAGTATCAATCATCACTACGGCTTCAGTGAATTTTTAACTTCGTTTCAGGTCTTTTTTAGCTAATATCTTTCAGGAGTCATATGAAACCTCCAAAGCTTGTAATGCCCATGCTGGCTTCAGTTGGGGCTGTTTTAATTACCTTGCTGAACTCTTCTGTAGCCAGAGCCTACTCCGTAACATTTAACGGACGCACAGCTGGCGATCCCCCTGGACAACTTAGAGACATCCACCTGCATAGCGGAGACATCGGCAGAACCCTAGACCCGACCACTTGGTCTCTTTCTGCTGGTACTAAAAACAAAGATGGTGACACCTTAACCGAAAACATTGTTGGACAGGCCGTAATTACAGTTCTAAATCTGACAGCAGAATTTCTCGAACTAAGTTTTGAAGTTGCAAACTTAACAAATCCAACCAGTCAGGGATACAAGGCCGCAATTGTTGGCCTTTGGTTTGGCGTCACTCCGGATGCTACTAAAGCTGAGCTGAATGGTGGAACCACCTTTAAATCATCTCGAGTTGACCCAAATGGCAATGCGCCAGGTGGTTTTAAGGACATCGATATATGTATTTATGCTGCCAATAACTGTCAAGGCGGCAATATCAATCGTGGGTTGCAAATTGGTCAAGTGGACAACTTCAAGATTAAGATATTTGGAGATTTTGGAGTTTATGATTCTGACAATACATATCTCCATAGTGCAGTTACCATTAGCGATTTTGGTACTAAGTGGCAAACTACTGATGGCAGCTATGCGGTAGCTGGCGTACCAGAGCCGATGACTATTCTAGGCTCTGGAGCTGCTCTGGGATTTGGTGCTTTCATGAAGCGGCGCTCCTCTAAGAAAAGAGCAGGGAAGAGCTAGGGAAAAGTCTCTATGTGAGCTAGAGAAAAGGAGTAACTGGCTAGTTCTTGGGCTTTTACTTCTAATACCAATACTTTATAAGGATGAGCATAACCCAGCGGCTGAAAGCCTTGACTATAAAGGACCATAGCCTGAGCATTGCTGCTCCCCTTCACATTGAATTGGTATCATCTACAGTGACTTCCAGTCGGGTAAGCCATACTATTACTGCCTGGCAGAAATATGATAACCGTTGCTGAGGATATCAGGTATTGGGTATCAGCTGTCGGGAATGGTGGGCCGACTTATGCTTCAGAGTACTATGAAGATCTCCTCTAATTTTCTTATTAAGAGGGAGGGGAATGTAGACAGGCACCCCAATCCTAGGGATTGGGGAGATCTTCAGCTAAAACAAGAAAAGAATTAGTTCATGCTTGACTCTTCGAAGATAATCTTTTCTGCCTCCGACCTAATTTAATAGGTCTTCTATTTCCCCAGAGGTGGTCATGGCAATTTCTTTTTGGAAAATCAAGAAAATTCAATGGCAGAAACCTAACAACTATTTGTTGTTAGGTATTTTCTCAGGAATGATTTTGATATGTATTAACCTGCTTTCTAAAGCAAATGACGGCAGTCTGATGGGTACCAGCATTCTATATTGGTGGGCGATTGGTTCAATGCTCTGGTCAAAACGAGACAGTTTATCACTTGAGAGTGGCTTGATTGGAACTACTTTAGGCTCCTCAGTGCTACTTTTACTTTTACTCAAAAGTGCTTATATACAGGGATATGATCCTTTCTTAAGGATCATGCCTTTACTAATAGGATTAGGTTTAGGATTACTGGCATCAGGAATAATTGGTCTAAAACAGTACTGGAAAGAACTCTTTATTCTAGTTTTTCTAGTTCCTCCACCCAGTGCTTTGGCTATGCTTATCGACATTTCCCCTCTTACAGCCAAGTTCTCTACTGCCCTTCTTTGGTACTCTGGCTTCGATGTCGTACGCGAAGGAAATTTTATTTTTACCCCTAATGGAGGCATTGAGGTATACTCCGGTTGTTCTGGTATTGACATGATGCTTCACTTATTAGGACTATCCACTCTTTTTATAGCTATTTTCCCAACTAATAGAACTCAAAAGATGGTATTGCCACTATTCGCTTTAGTGCTTGCCTTTGTTGTAAATAGTATACGAGTAAGCATCATGACTATTCTCTCACATCCAGCAAACAGTGTCGCCTTTGAGTACTGGCACAAAGGTGATGGTTCGCTTTTATTCTCTACTCTCGCAGTTGTATTGTTAGCCACTTTCTGCTTCTTTAATTCGAGCTCAGGGAATAGCAACGATGATCTAACTGACATTTTTGAGCAAGATTAAGCATGATAGCCTTGCAAAGAATAAGGACTATTGTCTTGTTTATACTACTAGGAGCCGTTGTTTCAGTCATAGGGAAAGTATCTTTACAGGCAAAACCTCAAATAGATAGAAATACTAGTTTCTCTCTACCTGATTCTATTTCTCTTAAAGGTTGGCGAAGCATTTCAAGTCAAGAGCTAAAGGATCGAAATTCTGATCGGTCAAACTATTGGACAGGCAGAGAATATTCTTATATTAGGGGATCAGTGACGCTGACTATACAAGCTCGCTATTTTGTGAAGACTAATGGAGATGTTCAAGGATTTATTTCAGACTACCTAGCTTCCTACTTGTCAACCCAAAAAAACTGGCAAACTTACAAGCTAGAGGAGATTGGAACTTTTCTCTTAAACTCAGAGAATGAGGAGAAACAACTCAGTAGCTGTATCAATCCTTATGGAGGGAGTACAGTCACTATTCGAGAATTTCAGTGGAATCGAAATTTCCAGGACATTCGCTATCGACTAATTCCTTGGCTATTTGGGGAATCACTTAAAGACGAAAGGTGTCTGTGGACACATATGTCTATTTCTGCTCAGGAGGCAAAACCTTTAGAAGAGACTAGCATTTTACTAGAGGCAGCATGGTTAGACTGGTATGATTGGTGGAATAATCAACTTCCAAGGCTTAAGGACTGAAACCATTCGTTCTGGGCCTATTTTCTGAGTTTATAGTTATTCATAAATACTTCTATATCACATATGTCACAAAACCTTAGATCAGATAATTCTCAAGATTTTTCCCATCCAGTGTCAATGACTAATCTTTCTTCGGTTAATATCTCACGTATTGTGGGGTACAGTCTTTTCTTAATGGCTCTTCTCAACTGGGCTGATATTTTATTCCCACCCCAATTTATGAATGCTACTTGGGAATTGCAAACAGTTGGTGCATTTATTGAAAGTACACCCATCATCCTTTTATCTCTAGTACTTATTTTTAATGGTGAACTTTATCGACGCAATTCTCTGGAAAAAATTTTAGTTCGATTATTATCATTTGCCTGTTTACTCATGGCAATTTCCTGCTTTCTTCTGATTCCAGTAGCAGCGAGCAGCACGATTCGAATAAATCGACAGATTGACGCGCAGATTGGAGAAATTTTTAGCCAACAAATTAATCAGATGAATCAAATTGAAGATCAACTCTCTCAAGCTTCAAACCAAGATATTATTGAGATTTTAGAAGGTCAAGGTATACAGATAGAGAATGAATTATCAGAATCGCCCAAGGATAAACTCCTCGGCACCTTAGTAGAAGTAAGGCAAAATATTCAGGAGCAATCTACCAGTAATAAGCTAAGTCGTAAACGATCCAACTTTAAAAGTGCTCTGAAGTGGATTATTGGATGCCTGATCGCTAGTTTTACATTTCTATACCTTTGGTATTTAACCGGTTGGGCGAGAACTTTTCAAAAATATAGTCAAAAGCTCAGCAAAGCTTAAATTTATTGAATCTTGCCTACTGAGAATCAGAGGATATATTTCCTCAGGAGCTACGTGCATACACATCTTTTCTTCTAATATCTTGGACAGGAGTGGCGATGAAAGATTCTGTGGATTTGGGTTCGCTCCATCAGGCTAATTTAAACAACCAATCAAAGTTGTTTAATAGGCAGGCAAGTTTAGAGCAATTTTTGAGGCTTGAGGAACAAGTTAAAAACTCAGATGGTCTGTGGATTGATAATTTCCGAGAAACTTCATCTATCCAGGCCAATAGCGCTTACTTTAGTCATCCTGTATGGGCAGAGACCTATCTCAATGCGTGCCACCAAGATGCTTTTTTTAGGGAGCGTTGGTACGCGGCTGCGGGCCTTTGGGATGATAAAATAGTCGTGGATGTGGGCTGTGGTCCAGGCAATCTGTTCGCTAATCTAGGGGGTAAACCTGCACTGCTGATTGGTATTGATGTAGCCCCAGGGTCACTCAAAATGGCTAAGGCTATTGGTTACACCCCACTCTTGGCAGATGCTCACAACATCCCTCTAGTGTCTGAGTTTGCAGATGTCGTCGTCGTCAATGCAACACTCCATCACTGTGATGATATGGCAAAGGTGCTGGCTGAGTCAGCTCGACTTGTAAGACCAGGTGGAGTTTTAGTGGTAGACCACGACCCTCAGCTTGCAGGCTGGAATTACAAAGGACTGGGGCTGTTGCTTTATCAATTACGTTTAGGGTTTATTTATCGCTTTTTCCTAAGAGATTTATATGTCCCAGACGAGGAGAGACTTAGCGCTCTAGCAACAGAAGTGCATCATCGCCCTGGGCATGGAGTAACCAGAGATCTGTTTCTAGAAACATTAAAACCTTTGGGGTTTGAGGTTAACCTATACCCTCACAATAATGCTATCGGAGCAGATGCGCTCTTGGGTGACTGGGGCAAGCCGCCCCATTGGCGGTACAGACTAGGGCAATTCTTATCTGGTATCAATTGTTGGTCTGCTGACGCAGCACTAACATTAATGTGCGTAGCGACCCGAAACATATCAAGCCACCAACAGTAACTATCTAGGAATCTCTATACTTTGTATACTGACTCAGTATCCGAATAGGCCGAATTAGATAGTAGAGAAAAGATAAAGGATCGGGCAACGGTAAAAACTGACGGTCATTGTCTGTTATGGTCAGCCACCCGGAGTGATCCATTAAGCCCAGAAAGCTTCGAACTTTGTCCTGCCAGCGTTCTCGGGTACTGATATGAAATAAAGTTCTTTCCACTTCTTTCGGTTCTGCCATTGGGCTACCAGAAACTATCTGCTGCTGTATCTTCATAGCTAACGATTGGACTGCTGAGTCAACCTGAACTTGATGCCAAACAACCTCCGGCAGTGTTGCGCCTAAAAGGTTATGAGTTAGGAGTAGTCCTAAAAGCAGGAGTCGCTTACTGCCTAATCCACTGGCCAGTTTTATCAGAGCGGGCCAATCTAGGTCTGGCTCAGCTCGGACTAGCTCAGCGACATCGCAGATGCGATTGAGCCTGCACCAACCCTCTTTAGTCCCATTCAGACACAGGATTAAGAGCAAAATACTAGGTGTAAAGGTATCGATTTTTTTACCTAGTACAGAGAGTGACTTAATATGACTCCACAACTCACTAGAATCGCGGAAACAGGATAGATGTTTGGGAACAACATCTCTGTGTAGATCTATGCTGTAGATATCACTTGGACTGATTAGATGAGCTTCCCAAGGGACCTGTACTTTCAGCGTATAACCTTGGGAAACCAGATAATCGATTGCTTGTTGAAAGTCGGACTCTAGAACTAAAATATCTAAATCGCTAATCTGACGCAGCGACAAATCACCATAGGTGGTAGCCAAGAGTGGTCCCTTGAATGAGACTGCTTGAATTTTTCTCTCTTTTAGTTGTGCAGTCAGATCTAGCAAGCCTCTCAGTAAGAACATATTGCGTAGCGAGATCTGGCGGCATTGCCCTGGTAATAGATCGAAGGGTGGTTGAGATAAGATCTCAGGGACATATCTGGCAATTGTATGGTGCAGAAGAGGAATCACCCGGTGTTGAGTTGCCAGCGATATTAGCTCGGTAGCGTTAATATCGCTATGTGTTAAAGCTTCAACACGCTTAATGGTTGCCATATCCAGGTGAGTTCTGGAGCAAGCGAGCAATAATTCCAGTTCCGGACTAGCAGAGATTGCTGGGGTGGAGAGTGTGAGCTGAGAATCAGAATTCATACTATTAGAGACTATAGACTAGGGTAAATAAACCAGTTCCAAGTCCAGCTCGGGATCTGAACTTGGTATAGTTCTGTGAATTATTATTGCTGCTTATCAAAATATTGGACCTGGAAGCTTACCATCCTTGATGCTGTTAGATTATCATTTGCTAGCTAGAAAGATTGCGCTGGCTAAGATAGTTATCGGTAAGACTGAGCCTGAGTCTCAAATAGATGGGCATAGAGACCGCCCAAATCCATCAGGTCTTTATGACTACCACTTTCGGCGATCGCGCCATTAGCCATAACATAAATACGATCGGCCATTTTGACCGTCGACAAACGATGGCTGATTAAGATGGCGGCCTGATCCTGGATTAACTGGCGAAACTGCTGAAATACTTCGTACTCGGCTTTTGGATCCATGGCACTGGTCGGCTCGTCTAGCACCACAATTTGAGAGTTACGGGCAAATGCTCGAGCTAGGGCAACTTTTTGCCATTGGCCAATACTCAGTTCTTCCCCATGGTCAAACCATTTCCCCAGGATAGTCTCATAACCATGGGGCAAGGTTTTGATCACCGCATCCGCCCCAGAGTAGTAGGCAGCTTTAGTGATCTTTGGATCGGTGCGAGAAAGATCAATATTGCCAAACCAGATATTATCTTGAGCTGTGAAATGATACTTGGCGTAGTCTTGAAAAATTACGCTGATTTGGCGACGTAAATCGTTAACAGAAAAATGGCGCAGGTCAATGCCATCGAAGGTAATGTTACCAGCTGTAGGATCATAAAGGCGGCACAGTAGCTTGATCAGCGTGGTCTTACCAGAGCCATTTTCTCCAACCAGTGCAATGGTTTCTCCGGGTTTGATGGACAGGTTAATCTGCTTCAATGCTTGTCGAGAGGTATCGGCATACTGAAAACAAACGTTATTAAAACTAAGTCCAGTCTGCATCCGATTAGGGACTGATTTGGGTGAGGCAGATTCAATCACCTTTGGCCGCAACTCCAGAAATTCATAGAGATTAGTTAGGAAGAGATTATCTTCGTATAGGTTGGACAAATTGGACACCAGGCTTTTGAGTGCATCCTGTCCCCGCTGCAATGCTTGATAGTAGAGAACTAAGTCTCCCAATTGAAGCACGTCCTGGATGGTCAGATAAATGATGAAGCCATAGATAGCAAAGATAATCATCCCAGCAGTGGCCTGAGCAGCCAGATTGGCCATCGAGTTTTTGATCTTGATAGCTAGCTTCTCTCGATAGATTTTTCGCCTTAGTTGATGGAATTGGGTCAGAAAGTGATTGCCTAGGTTAAATAAACGAATTTCCTTAGCCGCACTTACCTCAGTAAGCAATGCACCTCTGTACCAGGCCTGTCGCTCCATAGCTGTTTGCTGCCGCTGCCAACGATACATAACTCGGGTATATTTTATGCGGACCAGCATGGCCGGAATGGCCGCAAGGAAGAGCACCCCTGCAATGCCCCAGTGAAGGGACAGTAATAATCCCAACATGGCAATCAGGGAAACCGTACTTTGTCCTACCTGGGTGAGATGGGCCAGGATTTGTCGAGGTCGGAAGGGGGCTTCCTGTTGCGCTCGTTGCAGGGTGTCGTGGTATCGGGGTGTTTCGTAGTACTCTAGGTCAATTTCAATTGATTTGGCATAGAGGATGCCCAGCATGTAGTCGGTGACGCGATCAGTCAGGGCTGTGTTGACCAAATCGACCAACGCATTACAGAGAAAGGTGAGCAGCATCACTCCTGCAGCTAAAGCCAGCAAAATACTGACTTGCTGCACAACCGCCGATTGATCTCCAGCAGTTTGGCTGGCCGCTACCGTATCAACAATCAGTTTGGTCAGGTAGAGCAGCCCCAGGGGTAAAATCCCCTGAATGATCACCAGACCCACCTGGGCCATGGCCCAGCCCGGTGCGGCCTGTGAGACAAATTGGATAGCTCGTTTCAGTTTAAGCATTAATCATTAGATAATTAGGTAGTTAGATTAAGTTGTTATATACCAAGTCCAGCTCGGGATCTGGAGTTTTCCCATAGGCATAACTCCAGGTCTGGACTTGGAGCTGGTTTATAAACGCTTTATATAATCGAAACTCTAGTCAAGGGTAGACAGTCGGGCACTAAACCGATCATATCGTCATAAAAGCTACTTCCGGCATTAGGGATTAAATCTATGGATTATCTACAGAGCTTTGTCAGATCAAGTAACAAATTTAGCTTAGCATCTGCGTCGCCTTAGCATTATTGTTAACTTGCATGGAATGGTAAAGTCTTTACATTTATAGAGACTGGACACTCAATCTGGCTAATGCTCGTCAGTTAGCCAATATACCCAGTATTTGAATGCATAGCTTTATGGAAGCAGCTGCTAGGTGAAGGTTGGATAAAGCCCTGAGGTAATCCTTGACTGGGGAGATTGCCATAATTTTTAATCGTGTTTATTGAACACAACGCCCCTTCATAGAAGTTTGCTCACAAGGTTTAAGAGCAGTTCCTAAGGGTGGGGTAGAAGGTGTTACCTGGCCAGTTCTGTCTCTGTGCCTTTCAAGCCAAGGACTCCTCGTTTGAGTAGATCACTCGTTTGAGTAGACCAGTGTAGGAGGCTTGAAACTGGGCTGTTGGGCTGATGAACTGGTGAAGTCTGGTGATATGTCCTATGCCCTTCTCTGCGTGATGAAATCCAATACTCTAGAAGATCCATGCTTTCCATCTGGTGATAGGGTGATAGCAACATATCCTCCTGAATCCTCCGCTCAAGCTGAAACCGTTCAAAAGTCAGTCTATTATTATCAAGTTTACGGACTCACCCTTGCTTCAGAACTGGCTATGCCTCATTTGTTGGTCTGTGATGAGATGGCAGGTGACGCCACGCCGGACATTACCATTCGCTATGGCCAGGTTCCCAGGTCGCTCGAGGGAGCCTCGTATGGGAATGTCAATGAGGATTCCAGTTGGCAAGCTGACCCAGAGCAGTTTCTGCTACACAAAGCAGGGGTAGCAGGCTATTGGGCTCATAGTCGATCGCAGGTTGTGATTGAGCCAGCCCCAGGGGCCAGCGATAGGGATATCCGAATATTTCTGCTGGGCTCGGTATTGGGCTTTTTATTGCATCAGCGGCGCATTTTGGCCTTGCATGCTAGTGCCATTCGCACAGAGCGGGGGGCGGTGCTCTTTACTGGCCATTCGGGGGCGGGTAAATCCACAACCCTTGGGGCTATGGTGCAGCGAGGCTGTGCCATGCTAGCAGACGATGTCAGTGGCATTGTTTTAGATACGGCAGGGTGCCCTCAGGTGCTTCCGGCGTTTCCGGCCTCTCGCCTCTGGGCTGATGCGGCAGAAAAGCTGCACCAATCGACGCAAGGGATGGCTCGAGTCCGGGCAGATTATGACAAATATCAAGTTCCCATCACTCACTTTTGCTCGACACCCGTGCCGCTGCTGGGGGTATATGTGTTGACTACTGAGCAACGCTCCGATGTTGCCTTAAAGCCGGTAGAGTCAATGGCTCAGAAGTTTTCCCTATTAGCGATGAACACCTATCGTGAGGTTTTTATCGCTAGCACCGGCTGGGAGAAGGAGCATTTTCAGCTGATTTCCCAAATGTTGAAGTCGGTTTATGTGACCCAGGTGATGCGACCCAGCCAGTCTTTTATGCTCGATGAGCTGGTGACAAGCATTGAACAAGATATTGCCAATTGCCCCTTTGCAGAACGTTCCTGATATCTGGCTGGCTATCTGAAATTTAAGCTCATGGAAGCATACCAATCTCATCCTTTCGACTTTTGCCCTGGAGAATAATGTATTTCCCTGCCCTTTCTCAACTATCTGTAGCACAGCCTTCCTGAAATTGATTCAGCCCCCTGTGAAGCTGTTGACAGCCTGGCAATGCTTGAACGTTTACTACTTGATGGAGATAACCTATGGCAACCCTAACCCTCGATACGATGATTAGTCGTTCTCCAGATTTGATGGTCAGTCAGGTTGGAGAAGAAATCATGATGATGGACATTCAAAAAGGGATGTATTACGCCCTGAATCCGGTCAGTGCTAGGGTCTGGACTCTCTTGGACCCTGCCTGTACTGTCAAAGCATTGTGTGACCACTTGCTAGCCGAGTACGAGGTTGAGCCAGAGCGGTGTGCGCGGGAGATCATCCAGGTGTTGAGCACAATGCTAGAGCGAGACATGATTACCGTCGATCGCCTCAAGACGGTCGCCCCTTCCACCCCCTGTGGCGGAAGCTGAGCCCTAAGCTTGCCCTGCTTGAAAGGAGGTGAAACCACGAAAATCATCTATTAATTGTTTTGAGTGATACATGTCTGTTCTGTAATTAATCATTTTGGAGTGTATTCCAATGACTCTGTCTAATTCTGAAAAGAAGGTTTGGATGACCCCCACCGTCGACGAAGCCCCGGTGCAGATGACGGAAAGCGGTTGGTTCAACACGAAGATTGAAACCTTCATTCTGTCGAACGACAGCAAGGCAGGCGATAAAGATCCCGGTTCGCCTTCTTAGCTAGCTGCCCAAGGGGTCTTGAGGCTCTGATGATGAGACTACCCTAGGGTCCTCTAGGGGCCGCCAGACCCAAAAGCACCTGACTGTCCTCCGAGCCTGGGCCCGTGGAGAACAGTTGGGTGTTTTGTCGCAGTCACTATTGCGTGTTCCTTGCCGTATCAGTTGAAGGATCAATGACTACGATGTTTCACAAGTTGCAAACAGCCTATCGCGATCGCGGCATTTTGCTGGAAGCTTTGTTTTGGTTGGGGGTCGCCCGATTAGTAATTCTGATTGTCCCCTTCCGCTGGGTCGAGCCCTACCTGGGGGAGCGCATGGTCGAATCAGCCTTAGACCAAGTTCCAGAGAACCCGCAGCAAGTGCAACGGATTGCCTGGGCCGTAAATCGAGTCAGCGCCTATACTCCCTGGCAGAGTAAGTGCCTGGTGCAAGCCCTGGCGGCAAAACGCATGTTGCATTCTCGCAAGATTGTCAGCACCCTGTACTTGGGTGTAGCGCGGCTGGGGGAGAAAAAGCTGGAAGCCCACGCCTGGCTGAGATGTGGCCCACTATATTTGACAGGCGGGCGAGGTCATGAACACTTTACAGTAGTTGCTATGTTTACGGAGAACGCCCGATGAGTGCTATTTGTGGCGTCTACTATCGCGATGGTCAGCCTGCGGGAGCTGACGCTCTCTCTGCAATGATGTCGGCCCTGGCCGCCTATGGCCCAGATGGGACGTCGGTGTGGCGAGAGGGTGAGGTAGCTTTGGGGCACCAGATGTTGTACCTGACCCCGGAGTCTTTGCAGGAGCAGGTGCCCTGGCAAGACGGTGAGTCGAGATGCGTGATTACCGCAGATGCCCGGCTAGACAATCGGGAAGGACTCTGGGAGAAACTGGCGATCGCCCCAGAGATTGGCCGCCTTCTTAGTGATAGCCAGTTGATTTTGAGAGCCTACCAACGCTGGGGGGATCAGTGCCCTCGACAACTGTTGGGGGACTTTGCTTTTGTAATCTGGAATCCACGGCAACAGACCCTGTTTTGCGCCCGCGATATTTTTGGCGTCAAGCCCTTTTTTTATCACAGTGCGCCTCAGCACTTCTTGTTTGCCAGCGACTTGAATGCGCTTTTGGCAACTCACCAGGTGCCCGACCAGTTGAATGAATTGCTGCTAGCGGCCTACTTAGAGCAAGCAGATATTATTTTTGCCCAAAAAAGCCTCACTTTTTATGAGGCGATTCAAAAACTGCCCCCGGCCCATACGTTAACTCTGAGCCCTACCACCCAGCGACTCCAGCGATACTGGCATCCTGACCAGGCACCTAAAATTCACCTGGGGTCAGAGGCGGCCTATGTAGAACAGCTACGGGAACTGCTGGATCAGGCGGTGCGCTGCCGTTTACGGTCGGCTTTTCCGGTGGGGGCCCATCTTAGTGGTGGGCTGGATTCATCGGCGATCGCTGTCACCGCTGCCCGTGCCCTGCAGCAGCAGGGAAAAACCCTCAAAGGCTTCTCCTGGTCACCGCCCCTAGACGTCACCGTGGATGGCCCCAATGATGAGCGCCGTTTGGTACAACTGATTTGCGATCGCGAAGCAATTGAGAATTACTACGTACCCCTGACTGGCCAGGATATTCTGGGGTTTTTGAATCGCAATATGCTGTCAGAGCCCACAGAGATGCTGCACTTCGAGCAGTGTGTTCAGGGTCATGCCCATCAGCAAAATGTTCGTTTGATCCTATCGGGCTGGGGAGGGGATGAAGCCATCACCTTCAATGGCCGGGGATACTTTGCTGACCTGTTGTTACGGGGGCACTGGTGGACCTTATACCAAGAATTGAAACTACGGGGGCAACTACATCAGCTTGGTCTCCAAGGGCAACTGATGAATAAAGTCCTACTTCCCATCCTGCCCGATGCCTTAGCGATGCGTCTGGAAGCCAGAATCAACCCAGACTACCAGCCCCAAGCGGGATCTGCGTATATTCATCCCGAGCTTGCCCGCAAGTTTCAGACCGACTACGATCGGCTGCCATCTCTGCCCTACACGCTTCGAGAAAAACCGGGCGTTCACCTTAACCAGCAAAGGCTGCTGGAGTACGGGCATCTGACCCGGCGCACTGAAGCCTGGGCAATCAGTGGTGGCATGCAGCAGATGGTATACAGCTATCCTCTACTGGATCGACGGATCGTTGAATTTGCTTTGGGTATTCCCGATTCCCTATTCTTCAAACATGGCTGGAAGCGATACCTGTTTCGAGTAGCGACAGAAGGCTTGCTACCAGATGACATTCGCTGGAATACGACCAAGCGAGAATCGGCCACGGTGGCCCAGGTGCGCACCTGTCGACAAGACATTGTGGATGCCCTGAATGCAGAGCGCCTAGCCCGATTTCGAGCTAACTGCCAATTTCCCCAACTGTCAGAATGGGTTGATGTGAAGCGACTGGAACAGGTTCTGACGAATAAAGAAGACTGTCAAACTGGTTTTAACAATGCTCTAGACTTGGTGACCAGCTTTTCCCCAAGATCCTGAGCAAGCAGTAAACAGCTAACCAACACCAGCACCATGGGACAAAAATGGCTGAAAAAAACTTTATTGATTATCTTTATCACTATCACTGCTGTGATCGCATTTCCATTGCTTAATCGCTTCATTTTTTGGGCACAGCCGACGGCAATTGAGCAATCTATAGTTTCGGTAGGCAATCCTTTTTCAGAGGATGGTCATCGCGATCGCTCTCTCAATGTTTGGGATTTACAGGTGTTTGACGGCAAGCTGTATATTGGTGGCGGTAGCACTGTAGACAACACTGGCCCCATCAACGTGTGGGCCTATGACCTTGCAACTCAGCAGTTTGAGCAAGAATATACTGTCCAAGAAGAGGCGATTGAGCATTTTCGTGTCTTTCAGGATCAGCTTTATATTCCGGCTGCAGATCCAACCGAGGGAGATGCCAACAAATTTTATTACCGTGATCATGAAGGGGGTTGGCATCAGGTGACAGACGCCAGTATACCTCTCGCCCATGCTCGGGATATGATCAAGCTAGATACAGGAGAAATTATCCTGGTGGGTAATAGTCGGGACTTTAAAGATTTGTCTAACCCTGGGACTGTGATTACTTTGGACCATGGAGAAACTTTTCACTCAGCTGGGATTGATTATGCCCTCAGATCTGAGTTCAATTGGTTTTTTTCAATTTTTAGCTACCAGGGCAAAACCTACGCTCCGACCTCCTTGTTGAAAGACTACCAAGACTTTCCAGGGACAATAGCTGTATTTAACCCTGACAGCCAAAAACTAGAACTTGACCCCGCCCTCTCCAACAGTATGTTTATCCCCCATGAGCAACTCCAACGCCGCTGGGGTAAGCAGGGCTTTTATGTAATTTATCGTCTTTGGAATCCAGTGGAGTATAATACCGCCTTGGTGTATCCAGTGCGCTCCTACTCATATTACAATCGCAACTATAAGCAGGGGTATATGAACTCCATTGGGTGCTATGTGAAACCAACCCCAAATAGCAATCCTTTTGCCATTACCCTACCTGATAATCGCTCCATCGGTGAAGACGTACTTAAGATTAACAATGAACTTTACCTTTTGGCTAACACTCGGGTAGCCCGAAACCAATTCATTATCTATGTTTACAAGACAGATAATCCGACAGATCCCAAACGATGGCAGACAGTGATGCAGTTTAGGAGCCCAAACAAGGCTCGTGCCTTTGAATATGCTGATGGCATGTTTTACTTCGGCCTGGGCCAGGATTATGGTGACCCTATCGGTAAAGCAGGAGAAATTTTACGTCTTCACTGGCATTGATGACTCATCTCTAGGCAAGCTACTTAGATTGCCTAGAGATGAGCGCTGCCACAACTTATCAACTGAATCTTCCAGACGGATGAATTGGAGGTTATCCCTGCTGGGAACCAAGTTGTACTCATAAAAACTGTCCCCAGCCGGGGAAGTTTATCATTGCTACAGCCTCATGAATTTAGTTAAAACCCAGCTTTATTAATCAGTCAGACATCAACGTCTCGTAAGTAGACTGGGCTGCCTCTCTTAACTTACTTAGGGATGGAGAGTAAAACTCTTCTGTAAGTAGTGATTTCTGAGACTTCCGTGAGCTAACAGGACGACTGACAACTGCCTCATCCAGTTCCCCAAAGGCATTGGTGTAACCTTTATCGATTAGCTCAAAGCATTTTTGCACATTCTCTTCAGTGTTGATAAATTCATCAAAATCAGAGCTATACCTCTCATTGACTTTTCGGATGATAGTGTCATAGCTTTGTGTAATTTCTTGGAAGGGAGCGATCACAAATCGCCTTCGAAACTTAATAATTGGCTGGTAAAAAGCTAGATAGTCATACAGTACCTGGCGCATTTCAATCTCAGGATCAAACTCCCCAATTATGTAAGAGATAATTGCAGCTTCTGGTTCACGGATCAATACAACCGTAGGTATGTTTCGACGAACACCCGCAATAACTTGTGCAGCTGCGTGAGTATGATGAGCGATATTTACTGGACGGCTTTGAGCCATTTTGAAGGCAATGTGTGCAAAGGTATTAGCCGTACGGGGGAACCCTTCAATAACAATTTCCGTATCTGGCATCAGCGGTTGAGGTGCGGCTGGCTCAGGCAGGGTTGGATCGCTTAAGTACTTTTGACGCCAGCGGTTCCACCGCCATCTAGAGAACGGTAGGAAAATAGCAGGGTGTTGTCTACTGAACGTTCTTAACTTGTAGTATAGGGCGGGTGGTACCCGGCGCCTTAGCAAATATTGAGTTGCCTGATAGGCGTCTGTTTCACTTGACTGCAATTGAAGGTTAACGTCACTCATACCCCAAAAACTCCCTAATAAAAATAGATTGTTAACTTATCGATAATCTAAGGCAACTCTTTAAAGACTCAATCCATCTCACCACCGAATTAGGATACAGGCCTGAAGTTGTACCTTTGAGGACATCAGATCTTGAGCTAGGCTTGGTATGCACACCGAGTCAGAGAAAACTCCAGTAACCACCCTTACGATAACTGTAAATATCAGTTCACGACTTTTCCATTCTAATTTCATGCCAACGTAGTCCAACAATAGCCGCTATTGTCAGCATATAAGCTGGTTCCTCTAGTTGAGAAAAGATCAATCCAGTTGCAAACACACTGAGGAGCAAAATTTTGGAAATATCATCGAGCGCAATGTAGCGCCAAACGACATAGGCCAAGAAGAAATATGCTAGTATGCCTAGAATTCCAATGTCACCCCAGATTCCAGCCCACCCAAACAGGGGAGAAAACATACTAGATTGGTTGCCTAGCCAGCTATCCCCAGCTGCTCGCCACACAGCTCCACTGGCTTCGTGGCGGGTCGCGCCTAAAGGATTCAGTAAAGAGGCGTATTCTCCCAACATCCACCCACCTAGCCGACCGACGGTATGGCCTGGTCCTAAACCCACAAACCAATTCAAAAATGAGTCGTAGTACTGAGGCACAATTCGAAAAGCCGCTGTCTTCAGCAGGGTAGCTTCTCCCTCTGGGCCATACAATTCAGGGCGCATCCAAACAGTAAATGCATGGAGCGCTGGAATATTATACATGCCCCAGTAAAAGGCACCACCAAATACTATTATGCTAACCAGGTACTTGATTAGCTGAACAATATCCTTAAGTTTCATAACGACTAACAGTACCCATCCCGCTACTAAGGCTGGAAGTACCTGCTTGCCATCAGCAATAATCATTTGCCAGGCTGCTAAAAGCATAATAGTTATCCGAAACCAGAGCGGCACATCTTTAGCGGTAAAAAGGTAGTAAACCCCAAAAGATAGTGAAACTGACGTGCCGACGACATGACCAGCTCCGGACAGAAAGAAAACTCCTTGGATATTATCCTCTGGCTCCATTCCGAAGTCATACTTGTGGAGCTGTAGCACATATTGCTGGAACATTGCCAGGAAAATATGAAACAGACAAAACCGCCGAATCCATCTTTGGAAAAGTAGAAATCTGGGAACAGAAAGCGGCAAAGCAGTCAAGATAATCAAAAAAATGAATGGCTCTCCCAAAAGCAAATAAGATAAGACAGCATTCACCAGCCCTGCCTGATTTAGCAGAGTGCTGGCTAGGATGACTGTGAGTAGGAGGAGGCATCCAAAGAGTAGCAACTGGATAATTAGAACTTGCTGCCGTTCCCTGATGCGGCATTTCTGGAGTACGATAAATAGAGCTGCTGGAACAATAGCAAAGTGGGCAAAGTTAATCGCAGAAGGCGCTCCTAGTGAATCCAGCACCCGTGGAAAGAAAACGCTAGCAAAGGCCAATAATGCAACTAATGAGCTTCTCAGGAAAAACTCTGGCTTTCGCTGCACATGAGATAGCGGTCGAATGGCGGTTAATAGCATGGTGCAGATGCGAGGTGGTAGATCTCCATTAAGCGCTGATGATTCTTGGAAGCTGTGTAATTTTCCTCAAAATTGGATCGAGTCGTTTGCCGCATTATACGTACTTTTTCGGGGTTATCGAGGAACCATTCCACCTGCTTTACCAGATCTTTGGAATTACCGGGTTCAAAGTGAAGCCCTGTTTGCATAGGCTGGACTAACTCCGTGATTGCCCCAATTTTGGCCCCAATCACAGGGGTGCCTTTGGCAAAAGCTTCGATCGCAACTCGGCCAAAGGTTTCATACCATTCCGAGGAAAAAATCAAAAAGGATGCCTCTCCCATCAACGTATAGATTTCGGCCATCGAGCGGCGGCCTAACCATTCGACACCAGGGGTCTCCTGGACCGCCGCTTGTACTAACGGAGCTAGGGGACCGTCACCAGCAATTTTGAGGGGAATTTTGTGGCCCAGGGTTTTCCAGGCGGACAGGATGGTCTGCAACCCTTTCTCCGGAGATAGTCGCCCGACAAATAAACCATAGCCCCCCTGGCCAGAGCCCGGGGTAGGGGCCGGATGTAGAAAATTGGTTTTGAATTGTAGCTTGTCTTTTGGGATCCCACCTTCAATAAATTTTTGCAGAGCGAAATAGCTATAGGCAATGAAAACGTCGACCGCATTAGTCCAGGTGCCCTTCAAATCATGAAATTTCACCATTGAGGCGACAGCGGCACTAGCAACCCGGTTACCTCGATAGCAGCCATGGATTATGCCTGGTAGGGGCAGAGGCTTTCCTATGCAGTCTTCACATACTTTGCCATCTCGAAAAAATAGACCATTAGGGCACAACAATCGATAGTTGTGTAAAGTCTGAATAACTGGTATGCCTTCATCTTTTGCGGCATAATAGGCCGCTGGAGAAATCAAAGGAAATGTGTTGTGAAAGTGGGCTATCTGTGGACGTTTCTCTTGAATAAAGGTTCGTATTTTTTTGTAGGTACCTTTGTTCCAAATAGTTGATTTTGCCAGAGTAATTGTCCCCATCGATTCAACTTGATCATTGTGGATAGTATATCGATATACCTCATGACCATAGGACTCTAACAAATCAGCTTCTGTTGAAAAGATAGTGTCTTCGCCGCCCAGCTGCTGGTAATAATTGTGGACTACTAATATTCGCATAATGAAAATATGGTTACTATTATATAAATAAATATAGCTGAAAGATTCAGTTGCCCAAAGAAAGCGCTGCGTTGCTCGTCTCGGACTGCCTTAGAATCTTTTCATATAAATCGGCAATTTCTTGGCCTTTTGCCTGCCAGTTATACTGCTCCTGAACCAGTCTTCGTCCGGAGAGACCCATATGCAGACGCAGATCTGGATCAGCGGCCAGCTGCTTCATTGCTGTAGCCAATCCTTCAACGGCCTGATCAGGGTGATGAGCTGGAATTTTAATTCCAACATCAGCAGTAATCTGAACCCCTGGGCCGCCCAAGTCCAAACATAGCACCGGACGTCCTGCGGCCATACCTTCTAAACACACCCATCCGCCCGAGTCATGTAAACTTGGATGCACCAGTACATGGCATTCTGCCAGCCGTTCAAGGGTTTGGCTGCGGGGAAGATTGCCGAAGAACTTGACGCGATCGCCTACTCCCAGATCCTGGGCCAGCTGCCGGAAGTTCTGCATCTCTGGCCCATCTCCTAAAATCCAGTACTCGGCATCGGGCAAATTGGCTGCCGCAAAGGCTCGGATTCCCAGATAAAAGCCTTTCCAGTGGAGTAGCCTGCCCATACTGATGAAGTGGAGTTTTGTGTCGTCTGGCATTGGGCACCGTCCTAGCCGCTCAATCTCCTCGGTGGGAAGGCTGGTTTCGGGCACAATCTCAGCTTGTTTAGCGCCCAATAATCGAACGCGCTTAGCGGTATCTTCGGTGGTTACCCGTACAACTCGACTGCGCTGTGCGGTAATGCGGGTGAATGGATCGAGTTCACCAACCCGGTGGGCGAGTAGCCGTAAGATTTCATATACCCTGGCGCGCCCACTAAAATCTTTCCAGAAAGGGACTGGGGCCATTTCTCCGCCTCCTACGGTGCCCCACACAAATGGGATCGGCAGAAGGGAGATAAAGCTGGGGGTCGAATAGCGAACGAAGGTAACGTGGTGGGCAACATCAAACCCGATGCGCTGGTGGAGTTTTCGCGCAACAAAGTAAGCCTGTACCTGCCACAGGTAATAGTGCAGAACAAAGGCGATGGAGCCGAGTTTCCAAAAACCGCCAACGACTGGCAGGGTGAAATAGACAAAGTGCAAGTTGGGATTGGGGTTCTGGGCTAAAAATGCCTCTATGGCAGGGCGGCCATCATCTGGGCGGGTTAGCACCCAGACCTCGTGGTACTTTGATAGTTCCCATGCGATATTCCAGCCAACCCCCGGCTCAGAACCACGCCCTGCTTCACAGGCATAAGCCGATAGTAGAACTTTCATGATGACTTACTCTCTTTAATCGCAATGGACGAATGGGTTTCACACGTACCAGAAGCGAGATGGTCTAAAAACTGGAGCCACTGAAGGGCTATATTTTTGGGACGAAAGACCTGGCAATGCTGTTTGGCTACGCTGACCAACTGTGCCCCCTGACTCGCATTGGTGAGAAGATTCACCATTGCCCCCGTCAATGCTTCCAGATTTTCCGGTGGCACGAGAATCCCAAACCGCCCGTTGCCCAGTACGTTTTTTGGTCCACCCCCCAATGCATCGGTTGCAACGACGGGAACGCCGCACATCATCGCTTCCACCAGCACCAGGCCAAAGGGTTCCTCTTCAGAGGACAACACAAACATATCTGCCGCCGCAATATGGCACCACGGATTGGGCGTAAATCCAGGCAAGCTAACGGATTCAGTCAGGTTTAGCTCCTGAATAAGTTGCTCTAACTTGCTCCGTTCTGGCCCCTCACCCAAAATTATCAACTGGGCATCAACGGTTTTTCGCACCTCTGCAAAGGCCCGCAGGAGCAAGGGAAAGTTTTTTTGTTGAGCTAGCCTGGCAACGCTGACGATCACAGGTTTGTGCTTCTGTTTCAGCCAGGGATGTTCAGGTTCTGCCTGACTAAACTGGGCGATCGCATCCTGATTGACCGGATTAGGGGTGGCGATCGCCCGCGTCCGGGGCATTTTCACCCCAATGGTTGTCAATAAGTCCTCTAACACCACATCACTATTGGCATGGAGGCCACTAGCAAACGGATAGAGGAACCGTACCAGAGGAGGCTGAAGCTTTGCCTTCCAATCATCCTTATGTTCCACAAAAACTTTGTAGCTCAGGGTGGAGTGCTCGCTGACAATGAGCTGCGTTTTGCCTCGCCCCGACAACAACCATCCCACAATGGCTGGCAGATTAATAAAGGTAGAAACCGAAATCAGAAAATCCGGTTGAATCTCGCGAAGGCGACAGGCCAGAGCAAACGGCATCCAGCGAGATCGCCCCGCCCCCAGGGGCACCAGAGTGACTCCCTCCGGGATCTGTACGTGGCTGCCCGGACCATTGGTCACGTAGAACAGGTAGAGGTTCCGCACCCCCGCGTCCCATAGCCCCTGGGTCAGAGCCGCAGTATAGTTGGCCAGAGACCCCCCTTGCAGGCCCCAGGTCAAAATCGCGATGGACGGTGACGATGGTTTCATAGGGCACCTTCCCTCTGAGCGGGTTGTTCCTCGGAATGGGAGGGGCAACCGCCCACAAAACGAGTCACCTGGGCCAAAAATTGAGCCGCCTTCTTAGGGGTATAGTCAGCCATCACTTGCTTTGACTGCTCTCCCATGCGGTTCGCCAAATCAGGCTGCACAATGAACTTGCTCATGATATCAGCCAGGGCTGGAGCGTCGTCAGGGGCAAAGACATAACCATTGCGACCGTTTTCAATCAGCTCAGATGTGCCAGCTCCCGTTGAGCAGAGAACGGGCTTTCCAAATAGCATGGCTTCCAACACAACCACTCCCCAGGTGTCTTCGAGGGTGGGGAGTAAAAAGACATCAGCCCGGTGGAAATATGAACTAATCTGGTCATAGTCTACACGACCTACCCAGGTCACACAATCCTCTAATTGGTGAGCTGCGGTATAGCTTTCTAGCTCTGCCCGTTGTTCCCCATCCCCCACAATCAAAACCGTGTAATCCTCGTAACCTGAATTCTTGAGCAGAACACAGGCTTCCAGCAGCAGGCGCAACCCTTTCCTGGCCATGATTCGCCCTACAAATAAAAAAGTTGGCTTTTGCATCGGTACAGCCATGGGTTCAGCCACGGATTCAGGGTTATCACCGCTGGTTAACAAACTCAGGGCTGATGGTACCTCATAGGGAAAAGCAAATGCCTTGTCTGGGGCAAGATGCAAAACATCGGTCAGGTACGCTCGCCCCGATTGGCTATTACTGATGGCAGCGTCTGCCACCTGTACCATCAGCCGTCTGAATAACAGCCGCGCCTTCGAGTTGGTAAAGTCCACTCCAGGAGAGCTCCCTTCATAGGCAATCACCACCTTCCAGCGCCAGAGCAGCTTGAGAAGCAGTGCTAACAACGTCCATATCCCAAACGAATTAGTGAAGATGATATGAGGACGAAAGCGCATCAGCGGCCAGATAACCGCAGGAGAAATATAGGTAAAGGTGGATCCATAGCCAGCTTGATTAGAAGTTACTTCTAAAACCTTGCGTTGTCCAACAATTTTCACCTCTAAAGCATTCTCATATCCTTTTGCATATCCTGGCCATAAGGCTGTAAAAACTTTAGTATTAGGAAACTCCCGAGCCAATTCACTAATTGCTGGTTGCCAGTAGAACCAGGCAACTGGTAACAACCACGCAATTCTTAACTGATTAGTTTTATTAGTCATATATAAATAAATCTCTAATTAGAGAAGAATATCTTAATTCATTCGCAGTTACATCAATGTACTTTTGATTAAGCTGAAAAAGTGGTTAAACTAAAACCTGAGACTAATTGCTTAGGCATTGGAATATCAGCTTAGAGAAATGATCATGAGAGTAATTCTTGGCAAACGATTTTGCTTTCTCGGAACAGAGAGTACCGCATTGTTTGTTGACAAATGCTTGTACTCCTTTAGCGATTTGCTTCGGGTCGGTAGCATTGAGTGTAATTCCTAACTGATGTTGCCTAACAGTTGCCCCCATCAAGCCATAATCTGAACTGATTACAGGTTTCCCTGTACTCGCAGCCCAAATTGAGATTCCACTCATCCCAACATGGCGCTGATAAGTCGCCAGTACTACGTCAGACAGATGGAAATATAGAGGCACCTCTGCATCTGGAACAAAATCGTAGTGACGGATGATTTGAATCGAATACCGTTTGCATAAACTATCTACCTGGTGATTTATCTGCTCTCGGTTATTGTCATCCGCCTCACCAACCAGAAACAGACATATATTCTGAATTACGTCTTCAGGCAATAAAGAAATCGATTCTAATACCTTGTAGATACCTTTCCGGGCCGTCAGAGCACCAAACATCAGAAAAACTTGGCGATTGGGATCGATACCAAATTGTTGTCTAAGTTGGCTGAGCTGAACATCTAAATCGTTAGGAGGCGAATCAAGCCGAACAGGATCAGGGAGGTGATGAACTGATGTCCATTTTGGAACATTGTCAATATATTTAATAACAAAGGAATCCAGGCTCAGCAGACTTCGAAACTTGCAATTATGCAAAACCCGATCGAGCAGAAGGCGTTCCCAGATTTGTTGAATTTGTTCGCGAGGGGAAGGTTGTGTACTAGTTAGCTGAGGGTAGTGAAAAGTTGGCCGGAAATATATTCCAGATATTGCGCAGGGAGGACTAAAGCCGAGTGCAAGGGGAAGTTGATAGGTATCTAAATACATTAATAAGGCGTGATCAGCCTGAAGAGCTTTGGCATATTTACAAAATAAAAACCATTCTTGAAAGTTTCGCCAGTTTCGCTTTAAGCTAGTGTCTCTAGGTAGCAAAGCGACTTCTTCATTCGGAGTGATGGGAATGAATTTGGTGTTGTGAGCTAAATTACTTTCTGCATAATAGACGACATCGCAGTGCACGGTTAGAAACTTTGGGGATACTAGAATGGAAAGCTTTCCATCCATCTGATGTTGTTCCCAGTATTCAAGCAAATACTGAATATAGCTTGGGTGGTGCCCATAAATAGAAAGATCAAACAGCATCAAATGGCAATTGTGCGTGAGCTGCTCCTGAATGAGATTCATGATAAGAAATACTAGCTTAGGAAAACAATTTTGATGTGATTAATTAACAAACAAGCCAGCTATACAGTTCGCAGTTATTGCCTATTAAATCATGCCTCAGCAATTGTATGTAGTACTGTCAAAAACACAGACAAAATCTTTTGAGAAATTTTAAATAAAATTCATATATTTTTTCGAGATATTCATATACTTACCATATGAATGGTAAAGTTTGAGATTTACTTAACCTCCTTTTTGCGAAGAAAGGATTTCTTCATACAAAGCAATATATCGTTTAGCCTGAAGTTCCAAGCTAAACGCCTGAACAGCCTTTTCTCGGGAATTATAACTGAGCTTTTGATAGAGATCGCTATCCTCTAGAATCCAGGCAATGCCCCTAGCTAGATCTTGATATTCAAAAGGGCGGGCCAGATAGCCCGTGTATTGGTGATCGACAATATCTTTCAGCCCGGTAGCCGCAAAGGCCACCACCGGAGTGCCGCAGGCCAGGGCTTCCGAGGCCGTCTGGCCAAAGGACTCTTGCCTGGATGGAACCACTAAAACGTCGGCCGATGAATAGACAAGTGCCAGAGATAAATCATCCTGAAACCGCCCAAGGGAATGAATCTTAAAACCAAGATCAGCTATATCATCTGGTAGTGAGTAGCCAAAAACCACGAGTTCGACCTTGTCTTGCCACCCTGATTGGCTGAGGGTTTGCAGAGCAGAAACTAACAGGGAGAATCCTTTGTTGGGATCATGAACACTGCCTGACCCAAAATGAATCAGTTGCTTATCCAGAGGCAAATTTAACAGCGATCTGGCAAATTTTTGATCGATCGGTTTGTATTTAATCACATCCAGCCCGTGGGGAATCACTTCCACACGAAAATTCTGAAACAAAGAGCTAGAACTGGCACATTGGGCCAACCATGTGCTGGGGGCAACTAGGGTCAGGTTTAAATCCTTCCAGGCCCGGGCTTTGCGTTGCCAGATCCAGCGGGAGAGATCCCAGTCCTGCTGACTATGAAGTTGAGGACAGGCACCACAGGACTGTTGATAACGGAGACAACCTTGAGTGGTGTGGCATCCGCCGGTCAGAGGCCACATATCATGTAATGTCCAAACTAAAGGCTTATTAAACCTGACAGGTGTCTCAATTCGTAAATATCCATTGCAGACCCAGTGGAGATGAACAATATCCGGATTAATTTTTCTAACCTGGTTAGCGATCGCATCGGGAAACCACTGGGGGGAAAATAGGACGCGATCTCGTGACTGATACAGTGTTAAAGGTAATCCATTGGCGCGTGGCCCAAGTTGAGTAAGAGCAGAACGCTCACGAATAACTGTGTTGTCCGCACTAAATCTCGCTCGTACTAGTAAATAAGAGTTAGGTCCACTATTTTGTAAACCTTGGTGTAAGCGATAGGCAGCCCTAGCTGCGCCACCTTCAGTATCAGAAGTACTTAAATGCAAAATATTTATAGCTGTATTCATAATCCACTCATAGCTGGCACTGGACTGTCATGGAAGGATGAATGCCTTATAGACTTGCTAAGTAAGCGTTTTGAACTCTTATAGCTGAACCAGCTAAAATCTTTGACTACCAAGGGTTTTGCTAAGCAATACTCTCTTTAGAAACTGGTGACAAAGAACAAGTAATACAAATCAGTCAAACCGCACAAATAAAACTTATTAGCATAGTATTACAACTTAATTTGCTGCAGTAACCGATCAGCTGATTGATGGACTGCAACATAGTTACCCATTCTGAAATGTTCATCACGAAGCATGTCGTACTGCTTAAACTCCACACCCGTCGGATATAGTCTACCAATCCTATAACCATATGGCACAAGTAGATTATAGACATCTCCTAACGTTACTCTTGGTGGAATGAAAGTTAATCCATATTCAAACTGAACTAATGTGATTTTGCTCGCTTTAAGTAGTTCGCTGAAACCCTTTAAAACTGATAGCTCATGTCCTTCTACGTCAATTTTCATAAAATCAATTTCGACAATATTCCTCTCTTTGCAATATTGATCGCCAGACATGACTTGACATGTGACAGTCATAGTCTCTAATTTCCACGGCAATGGCTGAATACTACTACCCGAATCTTGATTTGGAAAATAAGTAATCTGAATTTCCTTTTTTGAGTCTGAGAGTCCAATATTATTCAAAACAAGCTCTTTATAAGAGCTGATTCTCTCAGAAAGAACGCCAAATGTTTGAGGAACAATTTCAAAACAATGACAGACTGAATTTGGCAAAGTATATTTAAGCAGTACAGCCCAATCACCATGATGAGAACCAATGTCAAATACAATTATATCTTTATCTTTGAAGAACTCTTTGCTAAGCCGAATGAGATTTAGTTCGCCATCCTTGCGAGGATCAAAAGCATCTTCATTCATATAGCCTGCCAAATAATTTCTTGCGATTTTCTCTCCGAGACCAAATATCTTAAGATTACGATTTTGTCTAATCACATTTCTGAATAACTCAGCCAAAGCCGTCATAACCCTCTATCCTCTAGTTTGCTGATGCTAACAATTCAACGTTTCGGTGCTGAGACTCTATACTCCTTTTGTTGTTACTAGACAATATCTCTCAACTGCACTAAGTCTGATAAATCGATCAAGACTACCACCACAAAATTTCTCAAATGCTCGCTGCTGAGTTCGATAGCATTCCAATGTTTGTAGGCGTTTATCATGAAAGGCAGATCCATCCAGCTGATGAGAAGGATAGTCATATTTATTAATAATATTCTGCATTAGATGGCTTGGGTTCCAAGCATTCATGGTTAACAAAGTAATTCGATCGTTGCCAAGCTCTTTCAACGCTTTACGAACATGAAGGTTGAGCAATATATGTGCAGGGTGGTAGTATTCGCCAATGCTACCATGGGTAACAACTATATCGGCTCTAGACTGGCTAATTTTTTGTGCCAGTTCTCGAGTCAGAGTATTGGAGTCGTGTTCAGGAGCTACAAGTTTTGAATTCTGAGGTTCTGGATCTTCGTAATCCATAAACCATAAATTCTTTACATTGAGTACTTCAGCTGCATTTCGAAGTTCAACTTCTCGGACTGCTCCAATCTGTTCTTTTGTAAATGTTTCTCGATCTCCACCTTCACCTCTTGTCATGCATAGAATAGATACTTCTGAACCTAGATTAATTGAAGCAACAATTAGACCCGAACAAAAGGTTTCATCGTCAGGATGAGCAATAACACACAAAACTTGCTTTACAGAGTCAGATTTAAGTATTTTACACAAATCCTCAGGTTGAGCAGTTATCCAAGACCTTAAATAAAAGTATGAAGAACAAGAAAACTTACGGATAACTTTCAGTAGCAAGTTTTTCGAATTAAAGCGTTTTAGTATAGAGCCAAATTTAGAAGTAAACATAACGAATAATTTTATAGCGGTTTTCACTCTAGTGAGGTATAGCTCAAGTCCTGTAAGCCTTATGTAGCAAGGGTTTCAATGTACTTCATCCAATCAAGAATCGCTATATAATACTAGGATATCAACATAAAATTCCTGATATTGACGTAACCGCTCCAGGTTCCATTCAAAGTCACGAATAGTGAAGCACTATATTTTATAAGTGCGTTCCAGATGTCCTTTAGATTTGCGAACTCCGCGACTGATCTTACGATTTCATAATTATCATTTTTGTCTCTCTTGTACAGCTTTTAAGACTCATTTCAATGAAACTTTGAATGATCAATTAAAGCTAATAATCAGACTCTAATTGCCCAATTAATTCTGAGGTTAATTGAGTTTATTTCTACTTAGCTAAATGCCAAAAAATAGCTTCGACATAATCCCTTTTTGCTTGATCAAGAACGCAGTTGTAATCCAGCTTGTAATCCAGGCAGGAGACGCAAAGAGAAAAAGTGTTTGTACAGAAACGTGGGTCAGTAAATCTGGATAGATTGAACCTAAGACAGTCTTAAATATCTCTACCCAAATCAAGTGCGTTAGATAAATACCGAAAGAACATAAACCCAGATTTTTGATCAGTGCATTTTCCGCAAAGAGAGTGGATAGTGAGATCCCAACCATTAAAGCTAACCAACCCCTGGCAAGCTCATGAACTGCTTCGGGCAAAATGAGATCTCCCAAGCCATTTACAATAAAGAAGAGGATAATGATGATGATTCTAGAATGGGTATTATCCAATTTTTGTAGGTGTTTCCGAAGCAAGGGATATTGCAAGAGCAATGCTATCAAAATATAGGGGAGAATTCTGAAGATCCAAGCAATTGCAACCGAGCTTACTCTTAGCAACGGAAATGAGTGGACATCCACACCAAGACCAAAAAATAGAGGCTGGAAAGCCCAATTTGTTCCTAACTCAAATCCGTTTCCAGTAATCAGGATAACCTGATAAGCGAATGTACTTAGTGCTATTAGAAGAGACAGCCCACTTAATTGAAGATTATGCTTAGCTAGCCATTCGGCACCCTTAAGCAAAAAAGTCCCTGTTAGAAGTAAAGGGATAAAATAAAGGTGATAGCCAGGTCCGCCAAAAAAAATGATGCTGATCGGATCTTGGAATATTTCACCCAAGTCCCCAAACCTTCCAGAGACCCAATATTTCACACAGGCAAACAATACATAAATTAATACCCAGGCTGTATATGGAATGAACAACCGGGGTAGTCGAGACCGGAAGGGGTAGGGGGTTGAGGTAGTATAAAACTTGCTGGAAGCAAGATAGAAAGAAGTTGCCAGGAAAAAAGGAACCGCAAAACCGCTAAAATGCTGCAACTCCCTTGCCCATCCAGTAGTGGGGGCACTACTACCAGAATGCATGATGGCAACGCCAAGGAGCGCCACGCCCCTAAGTATATCTATGCCCGTGAGCCTGGGTGATCTTTCTGTCTTGACTGAGGCTTCTAAAGAAACAATTGCCATGATTGAGGTACCTTAATAACTCCCAAGAGTTGGCAAAATTTTATTTTCTAGGACAACCTCTTGGTAACTGCCTGATTCAACAATTTGCCCTTTCTCGATAACATAAATCTGATCGCAATTCTCAAGGGTGGAAAGGCGGTGAGCAATAATAATCATTGTCTTGATTCCGCTTAAAGAATTAATTGCCTCTGTTACAAGTCTTTCGGTTTCATTGTCAAGCGCAGATGTTGCCTCATCAAATACCAAAATCTCACGCTCGTGGTATAGGGATCGAGCAATCCCAACGCGCTGCCGCTGTCCACCTGAAAGCAAGACACCTCGTTCTCCAACCTTTGTGTGAATCCCATCAGGAAGTTGCTCAATCAGTTCTGAAAGCTGAGCAGAGGAGATAGCCTTAATTAATCGATTCTGGTCAATTAATTCATCAGGAACCCCAAATGCAATGTTTCTTTCCAGCGTGTCGTCTGTTAGAAAAATTGCTTGAGGGACATATCCAATCAAATTCTGCCAAGCACGCAGATTAGCATATATTGAGTTTCCATCAATTTGAATGTCTCCAGTTTCAGGCGTTAGCAGCCCTAATATGACATCAACCAAAGTGGTCTTGCCAGATCCAGACTTTCCAATGAGGCCGATTGATTGACCTTTTCTAATTTCTAAAGAAACATCGTTTAGCGCTTTGGTTGAAGTGCCAGGATAGCAATAAACTAATTTCTCTATAGTTACTCGATCCCTAAGTTCAAGGCATTGATAATAACCAGCTACTGCATTCTCGAAATGGTTATTTTTCTGCGAGCTATAAGGTAATACTGGAATGGCTGGCTGCTCTAGCTCCTTAAAATCAGTGTAGAGCTTATCCACTACGTAACTATTAACACGGATAGTATTCGTTGCCGAAAATAGATTTGCTGTTGCAGGCAGAAGGCGAATTGAGGCAAGCGAAAAAATTCCTAGGGTTGATGTCAAATTTTGTGAACTTCCCCGCTCAGTTAAAAGCGAAAGGGCCGCCAGAAAAACTAGGAACGTTATCAGAATGGACTCGAGCAGATATCTTGGCAGATTTGAGAAACTAAGGGCCAAACTTGTGTTCTGAGCATACTTCTTTACTTGCGCTTCTAGTCTTTTCTCAAAATAAGCTTCACAACCAATGATACGAGTCTCTTTCAAACCTCCTAGGCCATGGTTGATGTAGCGTATTATTTCCGTACGTGCCTCTGAGCCAGCTTTGCCCCACCTACTCAACCTGTTTCTCAACTGTCTAAACAAAGCAAAACATAATAACAAAGCACCAGCAATCACTACGGTCGCTAAAGCATTAGTGGCAACTAGAAGAAGTAGTAAACCCACAATGATAATTACATTACTGATGGAGGTCAGCAACGGGATCAATACTCCATTGGCGAATATCGAAGTTTCGTTCAGAATATTTTGAATTGCTGTTGCACTATTTCTGGTCAAATGAAAGGTATAAGGAGCACCAAGATAGAGATGCATGAGCCTGGAACTTAGCTCTCCTTGTTGCTCAAAGCCGAAGTCAAAAATATACTTCTGAGAAAACCAGCTAAAAAAACCTTTTAAGTAAAAGAGTCCAACAACTAAAAGTCCTGACAATGCAGCAAATTTTGACGGTGAATCAAATCCGAAACTCATATAGGTCTGATGTAGCCAGGGGGTTCTCTGAATCAAGTCAGGATCAGTGGCCAGTGCAATAAAGGGGCCAACCATACCAGTTCCAATGGCCTCTAATGCTGAAACGAATAGAAAAAGCAAGACCAGTAGTAGGAGTGTTTTCTTTTTCCCTTTCAGAATATATAGAAATTTCTTCCAAAAGTTAAACATGCTATTTACCGCTATCGGGTATTTTGGTATGAACTGCTCATGCGTGGTGAAGAGTTAAATTGCCTTGAAACAAGTTTCCAAAAGGATTCTAAGAGAAAGGTCTAAAGTGCTTGGAGTGTCTGGCTTAAATCTCATCATAACGAAGCTAAAGGTCAGTGCTGTTTTTTGTGACACTATTGAATTATACTAAAAAACAAATTTTACGCATATCCCAAATTGATTGGATACTTTTTTATCAGTAAATTGCTCGATTAGATAGAGTTAGATTTGCTATCTCAATAAAGGTGTTTCTTTGCCAGGGTTGAGTTTTTTAGAAAAACTCTCATTGGCTCTTCAATAAGTCGATATGCCAGTGATGCAACTACTAACACAGTAAGAGTATAGCCAATCATAAGAAAAACTGATTGATAAGCATTCAGATTGCCACCAAAACCATAGTCTGTCTTGAATATTATTTTCCATATCCGCCAAATAGATTCTTGTATAAACCAGTGCACCATATAAATTGAGTAAGATATGGTACCGACATATATCATCAAGCGGGAATTGAGCGCGACTAACATAAAGCTGTCGTTGGATTCGTTTTTAATGGCTGCTGTCAGAAAGAGTAAACAGAAGGCAGGAATAATTAGCAAATCATGCCAATCGTGATGCATAACCAATATAATCCATCCCATGGAAGCAAACAGTAAGGAGTTGATGTTCATATGGTGTCTCAATATATTTTTCTGATAAACGTTGTATGTCAGGATGCCCACAATACACTCTAGACCACATCTTGCTAGGGAAGGTAGTCCTAGGAAGTCCAAGCTCCCCCATGTCAACTCAACTACAATCAACAAAAAAGACCAGGCTACAAGGTAGAGTGCTAAATTATAAGTACTCTTTCTCCTGTGCAAAAGGACTATCAAAAAGGGGAAAAGCAAATAGATTAACCACTCAGCACTAATTGACCAGGCTGGCTCATTCCAGTAGGTCATTTCTCCAAATAGGGGAGGGGTCGTGAGGTCGGTTGCTTGTAGTAAAAGCACATTAGATATTAGGCCCACTAGGCTTTTGTTGCCAATAAACGGATGATCGTCAGGAATTATGAGTTTCAGTAACTCAATGCTCATAAAGAGCAGAAGTATGAATAGATGTAAAGGATAGAGCCTGGCAAAACGAGAAAACAGAAATGAACGATAGGAGAAAGAGTTGATATCATTTACAAAAATAGTCGCATACACATGCGTCAGAATAAAACCACTAAGAATAGAGAAGAAGTCAACCCATAGGTAACCGTTTTTGAAAAAATGTGTATAAGCGGCTACTGAATCACCCAGGTTCTGCGTTAGAAAAACTAGGGCGTGGTGAAACAGAATCATTAAAGCCGCTATGCCTCGAAGAGATGTCAGTGGTTTGATATTTTCAGCCATATTAGTTGCTATTCTTGTCGATAGCTAGATAGCTATTTACAAGAGAATCAAATACGGTCATGTTTTGAATGAGACTTCTTCGAAACATCGTCTTAGCTTTTCTACGATCGCTGTCACATTAGGCTCTAGAAATATGTTGAAATGATGTCCGGTAACTTCATAGATTTCTAACTGTTGATGGTCAAGTAAATTGCCCCAACCTAAGTCAGTATCGGTATTAGACCACCAAGATTTTTCTTTACTACGAAGCATTAAACAACGACCAGAGTAGGGTTCCGGTGCATAATCTTGGATCGCCTGAGTGGTGGCTGATAGAATACCAGAATCTCTTAAATAATATTCTTCGCCATTACTCGCTTTAATCTTGACAAAATTTACTGGTTGGTTCGGCTGCGCTGTCAGGTCAGGCTGACCCTTGTTTTTGTCCGATTTTTGAAAAAATCGATTCTTCAGTCTGCTTTTCCATGCCTTAAGTCCTCCCAATAGATAGGAAATCCTATCTTCTTGTCTGGTTTTCAAGAAATTACCTGTGTGGCGAGCAAGCCAATCGCGAAATGACAATGGTTTGTAGTATTTGGGACCAAGAGTGTCTAACAGTACTACTAGAGCTACTTCTTGATCCTGAGCTTGAAGTTGTCGAGCCATTTCAAACGCAATCGTGCCTCCTGAAGAAAGACCCCCCAAAAGATAGGGTCCCTGTGGTTGAACGGTACGGATCTCCTGAATGTAGTGCGCCGCCATGTCCTCCACGCGAGTAAAAGGTTGTTTATCCCCATCTAACCCTTGGGCTTGTAGTCCATAGAACGGTTGATCCTGCCCCAGATGATGTGACAAGTCATAGAAGCTAAGGACATCACCACCCAACCCATGGATGCAGAAGAATGGAAGTTTAGTTCCGCTGGCCTGGATTGGCACCAGAGAAGACCATGATACGGAATCTTCTTCTTGGCCAAGCATCTTAGCCAGTTTTTCAATCGTTGGGGCCTGAAAGAGGGTAGCCAGCGGCAAATTCTTCCCTGTGACTTGCTCAATGCGAGCAAATAACTGTACAGCCTGCAGCGAATTGCCAGCTAGCTCGAAGTAGTTATCTTGAATGCCGATCGGCTGAGTTCCTAAAATCTCCTCCCAAATGGCCACCAGTTTCTCTTCAAGATCATTTCGCGCAGCAACAACATTTATTTCTGCATCCTGGCTGGCAACATCAGGAACTGGCAATTCCTGATCATCAACTGCCCCTTCAGACGTGATGGGCAAAGCAGAAAGCGATACAAACGCTATGGGTAACTGTTGAGTTATCCCTTGTTGCTTCAAGAAGTCCCTGAGTTCGCTGGCATCAGGAGCAGGCAGAGAAGCTGGAATGATATAGGCAACATAGTTCTCACCAGGAGACAACTCTTCTCGTACGACTACCACGGCTTCAAGAATCTTCGGATGCTGGTGTAAGGCAACGGTCAGCCGATGAGCCTGAAGGTCGATTTCGGGTGCAATAGCTGAGACGGCTGTGAAGCCAACCTGCTCTAGATTTCCATCAGGCAAGTAACGCACCAGATAGCCGGTTTTGTAGAGGCGAGCGTCGGAGGCACGATTAAAAGGATTTACCCCAAATCGATCGGTAGTGAGGTCAGGGCGATGATAATACCCTTTTGCTAGCCCGGCTCCGGCCACATAAAGTTCTCCTACAACCCCGACTGGAACAGGCTGTTGGTGCTGATCGAGGACATAAACCTGAGTATTGCCCAGGGGAGTTCCCAGCATCTGGGCAACATTGGTTGGTACAGGGGCTTGCAGGGCATAGCTACAAGTGAAGCCGGTGTTTTCTGGCAGGCTAAAGACCTTAAATAGAGTGCAATTGGGCAGTGTGGATAACAACTTTTGCATGGAGGCAACGGAGAGAACATCGCTGCCAATCAGGAGGGTTTTGACTGACTGAAGCTGATCTAAATCGTCTCTAATCAGATGATGGAGAAGGCAAGTCGGTAGCCACAGGGTATTGACCTGATGAGCCTGTATGAGTATACCAAGCTGCTTTCCGGATGTTTCAGCAGCGGCAATCACGATCGTGCCTCCATTCAGCAGAGCCCCAAACTGCTCAAATAGAGCGATTTCGGAGGTGATTGAACTCCAGTGCAGAAGTTTCGTGTCTGCTGCTAATTTCCACTGAGGATTACCTTTGACTAATTGCACGACTCCCCGATGCGTTATGCAAACCCCTGGAGATGACCGTATGGCTTGATCAGCTTTATTGGAATAAAGAATAGAAGCGATTGTGTTAGCCGTAGCCGCATGCGGGGGGTTCTCCTGGCTTTGCTGCTGGAGGGTTGCACTCTCTGCATCCAGGTAAATCACTTTGGGAGAGACACCGGCTAGGTGTGTTGCCAGGGATTGCTGAGTCAGAACAACGATGGCCTGGGTTTCTTCTAAAACATAAGTTAACTGCTCCATCGAGGCACGGGGATTCAGTGGAACATAGATGCCTCCAGCTTTTAAGACTCCAAGAATGGCTATCAGGGCGGCGGGAGATCGATCCAGGCAAATTCCAACGGGTGTTTCCGTGATCACGCCCAGTTGCCGTAGAAAGTGGGCCAGCTGATTCGCCTGTTGATTGAGATCCTGATAAGTCAGCTTAATCTCTTCTGAAACCAGTGCAATTGCCTCTGGGGTAGCTGCGACCTGGGCTTCAAAGATCTGCTGAATGGAGGCATATTGAGGATAGGGAGTGTCTGTTTGGTTCCATTCCACCAACAGTTGCTGTTGTTCTGAAGCCGTCAACAACGGTAAATCTGAAATACGCCGAGCAGGATTGGCCACAATTCCTTCCAAAATTGTTTGGAAATGACCAATCATGCGCTCAATTGTTGATGCATCAAATAAATCCGTATCGTATTCAAAGATTGTTCGAAGTCCGGATGGTGTTTCCCGCATCACCAGAGTCAAGTCATAGGGCAAACGGCCACTGTGAACATAGCCAAACAGAGACTGTATCTGTAAATCGGGCAGAACATCTATGAATCCGCCCTGTTCTCCTTTCCAGGGAGGGTTGAGAGCAAAGGTGATTTGTAAGAGCGGCGATCGTTTTCGATGAGCTTTTATTGGCAATTCAGTTATTAATCGATCGAAGGGAATATCTTGATTAACAAAAGCTCCAAGAGCAATGTTTTGTACTTGCTCGACCAGTTCTTTAAAGGATAAATACCCAGTTGGGAAAGTTCTCAGTGGCAGGGTGTTACTGAAGAGTCCTACCAGTCTTTCAACTTCTACCTGACTTCTGCCAGCACTAGCAAAGCTAATGAGTATATCACTTTGCTGCGAGTAGCGGTACATGAGAATCTTGAAGGCAGTTAAGAGCAGCATAAACAAAGTGACGCCACACTTCTGACTCAGAACATTCAGTGCGTCATTCAAAGATTTAGGCAATATTTGGTAACAGCGATCGCCTCTGCCACTCGATATCGGGGGACGAGGTCGATCTGTTGGCAATGACAATAAGGACAATTCTCCAGAGAGTTGTTCTTTCCAGTAATTGAGTTGATTGGCATAAACATTGCCTCGTAGCCATTGTTGTTGCCAATAGGCGTAATCCGTGTATTGAACGGATAAAGGAAGGAGAAGATCTGGCTCATCAGTCGCGAAAGCTCGATAAAAAGCAACCAGTTCCTGGAGGAAAATATCTGAGCTGGAGCCGTCACAAATAATTGCATGCATATTAATGAGCAAAATGCTCATTTCCGAATCGAGATGGAAAACTGTCATACGAACCAAAGGGCCTTTCTCTAAATCGAAAGGCTTATACGCTTCATCATTCGCAAATTTTCTCGCATCAGCCTCTTTTCGATCTGCAGGAACGTGCTGCAAATCTTTGATTTCGAGTTCTGGCTCAAGAGTCGAGTCGACAACTTGACAAGGGTTGCCATCCACGACCTTGAGCCTAACCCGTAAAATCTCTTGGCGCTGACAGATAGCAGCGAAGCTCTTTTGCAATAAGGCAAAATTGACTGAACCTACCAGGCGATAAGCCATTGGCATGTTATAAGCACCCGAATCAGGATCGAGTTGGTATAAAGCCCAAAGCCTTTGCTGGGCTAAGGAAAGTGGAAAATATGCTATTTTATCCGAAACGGGTGCTAATGGTGGACGACTAGTATTCACAGAAGTTTGAACACTCTTCAAAAAGGCAATGATATCGGCCTTCTGAGCCTTAACATCAGCTAGCAATTCAGGAGTCAAAGCACCTTTGGGAGCTTTATACTTCAAGCTTTCCCCTTCAAGCCATAGTCGTACGTTACGCTGACGTAGCTCTACTAGTAGCTCATTCAGTAACTTCATAGTTCCCCCTCTTCGTAGTCTTCGCCATTAGCTTGTTCTTCTGTCGTAGCGCTGTTCTCCAAGGCCCATTGGAGAGTGTTAATCTGCTCCGCTAGTCCTCGAACTGTGGGCCCCTCAAATAGATTTCGCAGGGAAATTTCCACATTAAACACCTTGTGAAGCCGAGCAATTACTTGAGCTGCAAGCAAGGAATGCCCGCCTAATTCAAAGAAGTTATCGTCGATGCCCACTCTTTCGAGCTTAAGTACCTCTGACCAGATATTTGAGATTTGCAGTTCTATTTCCGTTTCGGGTGCAATAAATTCGCCGATTAGTCCGCCCAAAGAATAATCAGGATTTGGCAGAGCCTGCAAATTTACCTTGCCATTTGGCATTAAGGGTAGCGATTCCAGTATGGCCCATCCGACTGGAACCATGTACTCTGGTAATTCTTGCTTGAGAGTTTGGCGTAGATCAGCAACGAGGTCTTCTCGATCATTTTTGGCCACTAAGTAGCCGACAAGGCGCTTATCCTCTAATGACTCTTCTTTGACGATCACGATCGCCTGCAACACATCTGGATGCTGCATCATCGCAAATTCAACTTCTCCAAGTTCAACCCGGAAGCCCCGAATTTTGACTTGGTTGTCGGTACGTCCTAAAAAAGCCAAATTGCCATCCGGCAAATATCGCACTACATCTCCTGTGCGATAAAGGCGATCGCCATCATGGTTGCTGAAAGGATTGGGAATAAACCGTTCTGAAGTGAGATCAGGACGATTTAGATATCCTCTCGCAACGCCCGCCCCACCGATGAATAACTCTCCAGGAGTACCAATCATCACAGGTTGTCTGCGGGAATCGAGGACGTAAACCTCAACATTAGCGATAGGTTTACCAATGGGGATGTCTGCGGCAATCGTTTGAAACGATGAGACTTTTGGATCAATGAGTGTTGTCGTAACTGTTGCTTCGGTTGGGCCATAGGTATTGAGCCAGCGACAGTTATCGCTAGCAGACTTCAGCCAAGTTTGGTAAGCTCCGGAAGACGCTTTTTCACCGCCCACAATAACTAAACGTACAGTATCTGGCACGACCTCATCTAGCACATCAACTTGGTTAATCCAGGTGTGCCAATAGGCAGTTGGGAGATTGAGGATGGTGATCTCAGCCTGCCTGACGAACTTTAGAAAGTCGGGGATGGAGGCAACGATGTCGTCAGGTCGTAGAACCAAAGTTGCGCCTGTAATCCAAGTCGGGAAGATCTCCTCTACTGAAATATCGAAACTGACGGAAGCAAATTGTAGGACGCGATCGCGTTCCGTCAATTCAAAGGCTTGGGAGATTGCACAGCAATGATTCACCAATCCCTTATGTTCAATCAAAACCCCTTTTGGCGTTCCTGTTGAACCCGAAGTATAGATAACATAAGCCAAATTATCAGGTGTGGTTTTGCAATCAGGAGTAGCTGTACTGAAAGTTGCAATTTCTGGCCAATCACTATCCAGGCAAATAATTACCGCTTGAGAAGTCGGTATGTTATCTCGCAACTGCTGGCTGGTTAGCAGAGCCTGAATCTGCGAATCTTGCACCATAAATTCCAGCCTTTCCTTAGGATAGCTCGGATCAAGGGGAACATAGGCTGCGCCTGCCTTCAAAATCCCTAAGAACGCAACTGTTATTTCCACAGAACGCTCCAAGCAAATACCCACCAAGTGGTCAGGACCAATGCCCTGAGACTGCAAATAGCTAGCGAGTTGATTGGCCCTCTGGTTTAAGTCTTGATAGGTTAGCGTCTGGTCTTGATATACGACCGCTACAGCATTGGGGCTACGTTTAACTTGTTCTTCAAAAAGCTCATGAATCGTCTTTTCCTTCGGATAGTCAGCTTTATTTGAATTCCATTTTTGAATCTGTTGCCAGTCTGTATTGGGCAGAAATGACAGCTTTGAAATCTCTTGCTCAGGGGCTTTAACAATAGCGGCCAACAGCGTTTTGAAAGCCTCAATATGGCGGTGTGCGGTTTCTTCCGCAAACAAATTTGTGTTGTATTCCCACTCTAAAGTGAATCTATCTTTGTATTCAGTAATGTTGATGGCCAGCTCGAAGTTTTCGCTAGTTCGAGGATTGGGCATAAATTCAACTTCCAAGTTGGCAAAGGGAATCTGATCTTTTTCTAAGCCCTGGTCAATATTGAAAATTGCTGAGACTAATGGAACTCGGCCTGGATCTCTAGGCAAATTGAGTTTTTGAACTAAATTACCAAAGGTGAATTGCTGATGATCATAGGAGTCAAGAATTTTTGAATTTCGACCTGCTAAATATTCTGAAAAGGACTGTTGAGGATCGACTTGCGTTCTGAGGGGTAAAAGGTTTACGCAGTGACCAACAAGGTTATACATCCCCGTAGCTGCTTGGCCAGCAGCGGGTATACCGACAACCAAGTCCTCTTGAGTTGTCAAACGATGGAGAAAAACCTCAAAACTTGACAGGATAGTCGTCATGAAGCTGCATCCTGCCTGTGTGCCAAGTTTTTTAAGTGCAGCAATAATGTCCGGATTTAATACTTTACTGATGCAGTGCGAATTAAAGGTACGAAAAGCAGGACGAGAAAAATCAGTGGGCAAATCTAAAATAGGTACTGACTCAGTAAACTGCTTTAGCCAATACTGCTCAGTCTCAGTGCTTTCTTCGCTATCCGCTTCTTGCTCTAACATAAGCGCGTAGCTACTGAAACTTTCCGGCTCCTCTAAATCGGGAGGTCTGTCTGCTAGCAATGCTGAATAAAGCTCGCCCAACTCAGGAATCATCACTCCCCAGGACCAGCCATCACAAATGATGTGGTGTGCAGTCAAGATGAGCAGATGTTCTTGAGACTGTAGCTTGAGTAACTGCCCCCTAAAAAGAGGCCCTTTTTCTAAATTGAAAGGCTTCTCAACCGCATGCTTCAAACATTTTGAACTTTGAAATTGCTTTTCTTCCAGCGATAGTTCAGAGAAATCTTGAAAAGTGAAATCTAGATCGAGTGAATCTAGAATGCAGAGCTCGGAACCGTCAGGGCTAAAGGTTGTCCGAAGTGCTTCGTGCCGCTGCGTTAGGGAGACAAGAGCAGTTTCTAAAGTTTGGATATCTAAGTTACCCTCTAGACGCAGTGAAACAGACTCGTTGTAGGCACAATTAGCCGCATCTCCTAGCTGCACTGAGGCCCAAATTTCCCTTTGGGCTTCAGTAGCAGGAGCGGTCAAAACGACATCTCCATCGGCAAAGGGGTCAAAATTTACAGCTTTAGTTTTAAATGGTTGTCTTAGCAATGAACTCATAGTTACCTCTAAAAATCCAACAAAAACTTAAAGGATGAAGCTTGAAAATTATTAGCATTCTCTAAATAAGACTGCTATACGATAATGATCAAGTTTACGAGTTAAGGTGTAGTCTGTCGAAAATAAAATCCTTTATATGAGTCAACAAAGCATTCAGGATGAAATGGAATATTCATTGTTCGTTTTTTTGTCCAAGTGTCGATCAGCTCATAGCCCAGATTAAACATGTTTTGGAGAAAATTCTCTATATTTTCTACCTTATAAGGAACGTACGAATCAATAAAACTCTGTAGAGTTACATACTCTTCGCCTTCATAAAGTGGGACTCGATTGACAATTACGTTTCGGGGTTTTGCGACTAGCTGGCCGAGTAATTTTGGTAAGGAAGGTTCAATGTACTGAAGGGTTCCTGATGTTAGCAGAATATCAACCTGATTCATTTTTTCAAGACTAGTTGTAAAACAAATTCTTGGATCCTCAATCTTGCTGAAAAGATGCCGACCTACATTAACCGCAACTGGTAAGTCGCAAATAATCCAACGTATTTCAGGTGGGTATTCAATATGCTTTTGATATGAAAAGTAAGCGTTTCCGGTATTACCACCTAACTCGAACAATGTTTGACTCTCTGCGAATGCCTTTTGAAGATAGGGCAGCAGAGTGAAATCATCAGGATTAATTTTTTCAAGTCGAATAATTTCAGCCTCAACATCTAGAGCTTCCAGTGATTTCTCATCAATATAGTATTCTTTCTCTATGTTTTTGGGAATGGAAGATAATGCCTCAGCAAATGAAGAATAAACTCCCCGAAAAGAATTAGCACATCGAGGAAACAGCCAATAATAAAGATAATAATCAGAAACAACAGGCATTTTTTTGAGATAATCACCCATGTATTTCTTGAGCTTCATGATGTTTTAATTAGCCTTTTGAGTTTTTTTGTATGCACTTGAGGAATTTTCTGGGACGTACTAAAAGCATTATTTTGTCCAGTTTATGGACGCAAGAGCGTAACAACGGATACTTGCTAGGGGGATGACGTTCCGCAAGAAGATCGATCAACCCAATTTTCAGGCGATCGCGCCATGCCGACTCTCCTGGTGAATTTGGCTTTAGATTAAATTCGCGCAAGTAGTGATTGACTTGGTAAATTTCAGCCTGCTGATCGAACTCTTTTGAACAGAAGTGAACACCTAGAGCGATCGAGTACTCATCTCCATTTTGATGCCAATGAGGAGCATGAGGAGGATGGTGAACCCCTGTACCTCTCGTTAAGTCATAAACAGTTGCTTGATTTTGTTTTTCACCTGAGTGTTCTGCTGATTCCATATAGCCGATGTAATATTTTTCGATTTTTTCATCTGTCAATATGAAAGGCTCGAACCCGTTAAAAATATTGACTTGGCGAACGCCTTGAATTTGAAACAAAAAAGTCGTTTCATAATCAATGTGGTAAGACGTAATGGAATGAGGTGAAGCAATGAAAATATATGCATCTAGCCAGGTTGTCTGACGGTGAAGGGGTTGATCGACTACTTCTTCTAATTCACTAATTATATGCTGAAGCAAGTCAGCATATTCTGGATCATTTTGTACGCTATACAAAAGTACCCAAGAACCAGATTGATCAACCGATTTGATACTGTCCAGAACCGTTGATATAGACTTTGGAGAAAATCCACTCCAGCTTGAACCGACGGAAGCGGTGTTGGCATTCACTCCCGGCTGCACGCCTTTTGAAATCAAGAAGTCTGCCAACTCTACTAACCGATCTAATTCAAACAGAGGATGGGTCGCTAATTGGTGCGAGAACTGAAATGAGGATTTATTGAAGAACTGTTTGAATTCAGGAGACGCTCCCCCTAAGATTTGTGCCGGTAGATAGGCGTGAGACGCGCTTGGGGCTAAGCTCGGTTTCATTTGACGCCTCCTACCTGTAAGTATTTGCCAGGGCGCTCTGGATCGGCAATGTACCAGGCAGGGTTGCCTTCGGGATCACGTCCTAAACGGGCGCCCGGTTGGGGTGGTTGGTTGCGATTCGAGCGTCCGTTACCGTTAGACTCAAACTTATCAGGCGTTGAACTGCCCCTACTGGGCAATAACCCCGCTGCTTGTAGTTCTGCCACACAATCCTTAAAGGCCTGGGTAACCAGTTCAATATCTGCCTCTGTATGCGCCAGGGTAAAGAAACAGGGGCGATGATCCCAAATATGCACACCCTTACCGCGCAGGAGGTAAAACAGCAGTTCGGCATGGGGAGCGTCATGGGGGTAGGTGACGTAAAAGAAAGAGGTAAAATGGCTGATCTTCACCGGAGCACCCACGTACTCAAAGTGTTGATTCAGGTGGGTGGCAAAGGTGCTGACCTTGTCTGCTAACGACTGCTGGAGTTGGGCTCCCCCTTCTTTGAGTTTTGTTAACACCGCTTCTGCCGCTGCCAGAGCCATGGGATGCCGGACAAAAGTCCCCGCAAAGAAGGTGACGCCCACCTCAGGAATGGAATCATCGCCAAATTGCCAGAACCCGCCATCTAACGCATCCATATACTCAGCTTTGCCTGCAACGATGCCAATGGGTAAGCCCCCGCCAATCACTTTGCCGTAGGTCGCCAGATCTGCCTGAATACCAAAGTACGCTTGAGCACCGCCCGGATGCACCCGGAAACCGGTCACCACTTCATCAAAGATCAATGCGGTCTCAGACTGTTGGGTAATTCGGCGAACCTCATGGAGAAATTCCTTAGGTTGTAAATCCGGATCACGGCTACGAACAGGCTCCACTAAAACGGCTGCCACGTCATCCGCACGGTTACGGAGAATTTCCAGGGCTTCAGGCGTCCCATAATCCAGCACCAACAGATTCTCAAACATCGAGGATAGAATTCCCGGTGCTGCCGATAGTGTTTTCAGGTTTGGGCCTGGCCGGTAAAGTACCTCATCAAAGGTGCCGTGGTAGTCTCCGGCAAAGGTCACCACTAAATCACGCCCTGTGACCGTGCGGGCTAATCGCAACGTTGCCATCACGGCCTCCGAACCGGTGTTGCAGAAGGAGACCCGATCCATTCCAGTAAATTCTGTGATCAGTTTGGCAACCTTACCCGCCAGAGGTGTTTGAGGTCCGATTTCAATGCCCTTTTCCATCTGGGCAATCACGGCCTCTTTAACGAAATCGGGGTTCCAGCCAAAGAAGTTCAAGCCGAAACCATTGGTCAAATCCACGTACTCATTACCATCCACATCCCATAGTTTGGAGCCAGCGGAGCGATCGGTGACAATCGGATACACCATCTCCTTGAGTGATGGCGTAAAGCCGGAGACCGTACGGGGGTCAGCCAAATATCGGCGGTGTTCCTGGGCCTGACGCTTCGATTCCTGAGTTCGGGCTGTGTAGCGTGCAATAATCTGCTTCAGGGCAACTTGTTGCTCAGCAGAAAGGGTTGTGTCGATCGACTTTTGAATTTTGGCACCAGGGCCATGGGATTTTGGTGGATGAGCCACCGCACCGTTGGGTCGTTCAGATGCCTGACTGGGTGTTGGGGAGGCAGGGGCAGGGGGCGCACTTGGTTGCAGGGGTGACGGCATCTGAACAGTCGGTGCAGTCCTTGTCCCGGCAGGGGCAGCCATTTGCCGTTCATGGGCCAGGAGTTCCAGTTGTCGCGATACGATTTGCAACTGCTGGGCAATCAGCGATTCCACTAAGCTTCCCTGGGCAGAAACCTGAGGAGGAGTAAATCCGTTGCTTCCATGGGAACTGTCAGGCTGGACAAGGTTGGCAAGTGATGGTGTCGCTGCAACCGCAGTGTCTGAATTTTGAGATGATGCAGAAGCTTGGGCCCCTGCTGATACAGAAGCAGATGGGCTTGGTGAGGCGGCGGGTGCTGCAAAGGCCTCTACTGGGAGGGTTTGATCCAAAAATTCCGCTAGGGTATTGAGAGTGGGATAGTCCTCCAACAAATTTCGGAATGTCATCCTAGTTCTAAATTTCTTTTTGAAGGCAAGGGCTACCTGGGTTAAGGACAGAGAGTCTAATCCCATTTCTAGGAAGGTAACTGTTTCACCGACTTCGGCACAATTCAATCCTGAAGTAGTTTCCAGGATGTCTTTCAAGATTGGAATTAATCGTTGTTTACGTGATTCAGACATGGCAGGAACCTGTATCTCTGAGATGGACGAAGGGCTTAATTTCAAGGACTGATGGGTGAGTTGATTCTCGACCGAAAACTGCTTGGTTGTAGAGTCCTTAGCGGATCCAACAAGACTTGAAACGGGGGAATCAGCGGGTTTGGGGTCAATCCAAAACCGTTGGCGTTCAAATGGGTATGTTGGTAACGGCAGGCGGTGGCGATACTCGTCAATGTAAAAGGCTTGCCAGTCAAGGGAAACACCTGCCAGCCAAAGTTGGCCGATTGCCTGTAATAAGGCTGTCCATTCGCCGTTATTGTCTGCTGTACTGCCCAGCGAAGAGATGGCGATTTGCTGCTTCAGGTCCTTTGCTTGTTGCCGTGCTAAGGTAGCTGCGGTGGTTCGGGGACCCACTTCTAAAAGCACATGATTAGATTGCTGCCACAGGGTTTGTACGCCTTCTGCAAACCGGACTGTTGCCCGCAAGTGATTAGCCCAGTACATTGGGTCCGTGGCTTGTGCTTCTGTAATCCAGTCCGAAGTAACGGTAGAAACAAAGGGAATCTTGGGGGCAGCCAGAGGAATTGTTCTGACCAGTTCTGCGAAAGGTTCCACGATCGGATCCATCATCGGTGAGTGGAAGGCATGGGAGGTATGCAGTTGTTTGCAAGCAATCTCTGTCGCTTCTAACTCAACCTGAAGAGCCGCAATGGCTTTGGCGGGCCCCGAGACGACACACAGGGATGGGCCATTGATGGCTGCGATCGCAACATCTGGGCGAAGGCGCGGCTCCAAGGTTTCTGCGGCTAAGCGAACCGAGAGCATTGAGCCGGTAGGCATCTCCCACATCATCTGGCCACGGGTGGCAACAAGCTTTAGCCCATCTTCCAACGAGAAAACTTCCGCAAGGCAGGCGGCAACAAATTCGCCAATACTGTGGCCAATCATGGCCACAGGTTGAACCCCCCAGCTCAGCCAGAGTTGAGCAAGGGCGTATTCAGTAATGAACAGAGCCGGCTGAGTATACTGCGTCTGCTTCAGCAGCGAGGCAGCAGGTTCTTCACTACCCTCTCCTGGAAACAGAATTTCGCGCAAATCCCGATCTAGGATAGGTTGGATGATGTCAAGGCAGCGGTCTACCGCTTCTCGAAACACCGGTTCCCGCTGGTACAGGTTTGCTCCCATGTTGACATATTGTGACCCTTGACCAGGAAACATGAAGACAACGTCTGGATCCCGGCGTTCGGTTAGGCGGGTTCCGGTTTGGTTTGGTTCCAGGGTGTTAAGAGTCGCGATCGCCTCCGCTGTGTCGGAGCACACTACAAAACGGCGATGATTGAAGCCCTTCCGTCCAAGCTGTAATGTGTAGGCTACATCTGCCAGGTTGATTGCAGGATGTTGTTGTAAGTAAGCCTTGAGATGGATGGTTGCTTGCTCAAGTGCTGTGTTGGTTTTTGCTGATAGCAACAACAGTTGGCGGGGACGGGATGGACTCGAAGCCTGGATCCCTGGGGCTTCTTCCAGCACCACATGGGCGTTTGTCCCTCCTACGCCAAAGGAACTCACTCCAGCCCGACGGGGAGTGCTCCCTTCTGGCCATTGCGTTAACTGATTATTCACATAAAACGGACTGTTCTCGAAGTCAAGTTGTGGGTTGGGCGCTTCAAAATTTAGGCTTGCTGGAATTTGTTTGTGATATAGAGCAAGAGCGGTTTTGATCAGCCCAGCTACACCAGCTGCTGCAACTACATGACCGATATTGCTTTTGATAGATCCGATTGCACAATATTGCTTGGCGTCTGAGTGTAGGCGAAAGGCTTGAGTCAGCGCCTCAAGTTCAATGGGGTCACCCAGGGGAGTTGCCGTCCCATGGGTTTCGACATAGGTAATGGTTTCCGGATGAAAGCCTGCAGCAGCCTGAGCTGTAGAAATGGCCTTTGCCTGTCCATTGACACTTGGAGCTGTAAAACTGACCTTATCGGCTCCGTCGTTATTCAGACCGGCTCCTTTGATCACCGCATAGATGCGATCTCCGTCTTCCAGAGCATCTGACAATCGCTTCAAGACAACAATGCCAGCCCCGCTATTAAACATGGTTCCCTGAGCGTTGGCATCAAACGGACGGCAATGTCCATCTGGTGAGAGCATACTGCCTTCTTGATACAGATAACCCGTATTTTGCGGCGTTGTAATTGAAATACCTCCTGCCAAAGCAATGTCGCACTCATGGTTATTTAAACCCTGAAATGCTTGAATTGTTGCCACCAGTGACGTAGAGCAGGCCGTATTGATACTGACGCTGGGACCAGTCAGATTCAATTTGTAGGAAGTACGGGTGGTAACAAAATCCTTTTCATTCGCCAGCATGGTCTGAAAGGCTCCCAGACGGTTAACAACCTCTGGGCGACCACAGATATGCCGTTCGAAGTAAGTATTTTGGCCAGAACCAGCATATAGACCAATCATTCCCTGATATGAGTCAGGCGTGTAACCTGAGTTTTCTAAGGCCTCATAGGCTAGTTCCAAAAATACCCGGGCTTGCGGATCCATCACTTCGGCTTCTCTAGGACTAATACCAAAGAAGCTAGCATCAAATGTCTCTGCTCCTTGAACGATTCCTCTGGCGCGAACGTAGCTAGGATCTTGACGAAGATCTAAATCAACACTGGCATCAATTTCGTCGGCAGAGAAGAAGGTGGTTGATTCCAGTCCGGCACAGAGGTTATGCCACAAATCATCCACATTGTCAGCTCCGGGGAAACGTCCCGCCATGCCGATGATTGCCACCCCACTCAGAGTCAAGGGTGACTCATCAGCTACTACCTGCTGCTGAAGTCGCTTCTGTATAGCTGAAACAGGTTCTCCCTGCTGCTTTCCCTGTTCCGCAATGTACTTAGCTAAGGCATAGATGGTTGGATATTGATAGAGCTTTACTGCTCTCAGAGTCACACCCAATTGCTTTTCAATTCGGGCAGCTACTTGCAAACTCAGAATTGACGTGCCACCCAGTTCAAAGAAGTTGTCTTCAATGCTGACCCGGCTTAAACCTAACACTTCGCCCCAGATTTTCGACAGAGCACGCTCGGTAGATGTGTTAGGGGCCACATAGTCAGTTCCGGCATGATCATCGCCGATTTCTAGCAGCGCTTTGCGATCGGCTTTTCCATTGGGTGTCAGAGGAATTTTTTCCAGCACCTGGATTGTGCTGGGAGTCATGTATTCTGGTAATCGTTCGCTAAGATAGTCCCTAATGGCAGATACGTTAAGCAGTTGCCCTCCGTCAGGTGTGACATAAGCTACCAACTGTTTGTTGCCAGGTGTGTTTTCCCGAACAATCACAATAGCATCACGCACAGAAGGATGATGACTCAGTGCAGCTTCAATCTCACCCAGTTCAATGCGATACCCCCGGATTTTGACCTGGTTATCTGTACGGCCAATAAATTCCACATTGCCATTCGGCAGAAAACGAACTAGATCTCCAGTCCTATAGAGACGATGAGTTGAGTCGGCACCGAAGGGATTTGGGATAAATCGTTCCTGAGTCAGATCAGGTCGATTGATGTACTCACGAGCCAGACCATCACCGCCAATGTAAAGTTCGCCGGGCACGCCAATAGGAACAGGTTGGAGATGTTGATCGAGGATGTAAACCTGTGTATTAGAAATCGGCCTACCAATTGGAACTGAAGTAAGATTGGCATCCAATAACCGAGGAATGCGATAACAGCAGGTGAAGGTTGTATTTTCTGTTGGTCCATACCCGTTAATTAACTGAGTCTGGGGCAGGAGTTCTTGGGCTCGGCGAATGTGTGGAACGGAGAGCGCTTCCCCACCAGTTAGGATTTCCTTTACCCCGTGTAGGGACTCCGGCGCTTCGGCTACTAGGGTGTTAAATAGGGCAGCTGTCAACCACATCGTAGTCACTCCCCAATTTCGAATCACCTGCTGGAGTGTTTTGGGGTCAGGAATACCATTTCCTGGATATAAGACACAACATCCGCCGTGCAGCAATGCTCCCCAAATTTCCAGAGTGGCTGCATCGAAGGAAATGGGTGCCAGTTGTAGAAAAGTCTGATTGCCATCCAACGGGGTGAAATCGGTGCCAAACACGAGGCGAACAACTCCTCGATGTGGGATGGCAACGCCCTTGGGGCGACCTGTAGAACCCGATGTATAGTTAACATATGCTAGGTCGCTAGCACTACTTGCAACTGGCTGAAGTTCCGAAAGGTCTAGCACTTCCCCTGCCCAGTCCTGATCTAAGCATAGGACTTGAGCTGAATGGGAAGGCAGGTGATTTACTAAGTGTGACTGGGTTAATAAAACAGGTGCCTGGACATCATTAATCATCCATTCCAGTCGATCTGACGGATAAGAGGGATCGAGGGGAACATAGACTCCACCTGCCTTGAGAATTGCCAAAATGCCTACGATCATTTCGACCGATCGCTCCATAGCGATCGCTACAAACGTTCCCCGTTGGATCCCCATGTGCCGCAACTGAGTGACCAGGTGATTGGCGCGCTCGTTTAGCTGTCGATAGGTCAGTTGCTGCGGCTTTTTTGATTCAGTGGCAGGCAAAACAACAGCAACTTTGTCAGGAGTCTGTTCTGCCTGAGCCTCAAACAATTGATGAATACACTGTTCACGGGGATACTCTACTTGAGTGCTGTTCCATTCCACTAGTAACTGATGCCGCTCATCAGCAGTCATGATTGTGAGTTCCGAAATCTGCCGGTTTGGGTTAGCTACTATGCTTTCCAGAAGGGTGTGGAGATGCTCTAAAAGGCGAGCGACTGTAGGAATATCAAAGCGATTGCTGTCATACTGGATTGTTAATCTCAGTGCCGAACTCCAATCAGCAAACAATCTAATTGGGCAACTTTGCTGAAGATCAGAATGTGTGGTTGCAGGTAACTCAAGTTCACTAACGGAGGCCGTTCTCCCCCCATCCACCTTATTACCTAAATTGCAGTTATCGGACAGAACCAGCAAGCTCTCAAAGAGCGGAAGCTCTGGTGAGATTTTACTCCATTCACGAATCTGAGAAATTGGAGTTCCCCGGTAGCGCTGTAAGCTCTCCCAGTGCTCCTGAAATTGCCATATCCAGGAAAGAAATGATGCATCCATAGGGACTGTCATTCGCAGTGGTAATGGATGCCTAAAGTTTCCTGTAACTGACTGGACCCCAAAAATTACGTCAGATTCACGGCTGTAACGCCTCAGCAAAATCCCCCAAGCCGCTAACAGCAATGTCTCCAATTGCAATTTCTGTTGCTTAGCGAGAGATCTTAGATCCTCAGCCAAGGTTTCAGATAGCATCGCAGATTTTAGCTGATAGTTCGATTGGCATGATGGCTGTCGAACGTCTAGTGGAATAGATAATGCAGTCGCTGTCTGAATATCACTCAAACTTCTCTTCCAGAATGCTTCACATGCAAGCTGTTCAGAAGAAAGAATATGATTACTTTTACTGCCACTAACTGATAGTTCCATATTGATTTCAACCTAGAGTGGGTAATGGGTAAATCTAAAAAATAATGTCTTAAAAATAATGTCTCAGATGATGTAGCGATCCTTGATTGATTGGATGAAGTACATTGAAGTTCTTACTACATAAGACTTACAGGACTTAGACTACACCTCATCCGGGTAAAAATCGCTATAACATACATATTCGCCCGTTCAATAACTCGCTTGAATTGCACCAAAAAGGCAAAAAACTTATAGCTATTATTGTGTCATGGCGATTCATGTGAATGCATGAAGTCATAGCTAATTTAATAGAGCTTCTCATGAAACTATCTTAAAGAGCATAACATGTGCCAGTAGTTTATCAAGATGGATTTCCTTTAAGCAGACCTCCTATTTAATCGTAGTTCTAGGAAAAAATAGATCAAAGTCGACTAAGATCACTTACAAAGCTTTTTTCTTTTGATTGAGACTGAATACATCATGCTTGCATTCTAGGACAAGCTGCTGAAGAGCCAGAAAAATAAAGGGGGGAATTGTTTTTCTATAACGATTCCAAAGTCTTTTAGGTTCTTGAACAAGGCGATAAAGCCATTCTAACCCGCCTACCTTGACCCATTCAGGTGCATTCTTTTTAAGGCCAGCATAGACTGGAAATACACCTCCAATCCCAATCATAACCGCCTTTATCTTACCCTGGTGATGAGCCATCCAGTATTCCTGCTTTGGGCAGCCTAGGGCTAAAAAAACTATGCCAGCTTGACTAGCGTTAATTCGTTTTACCAATTCGGCGTCTTCACTATCGGTTAAAGGGCGAAAAGGTAGTGGTTCTAACCCAGCCAAGATTACATTTGGAAACTCCCTGTGAAGCCTTAACTTAATTCGCTCTAGGATATCTTGAGTACAGCCCAGGAGGTATATTTTAATTTTCTCTTTGGAAGCAATCTGACAGACATTTAGAAAAATATCCAATCCTGCAACTCGATCTTGAAACTTTATGCCTAAGGCTTTCATGAGCCAAACTAAAGGCATACCATCAGGTGTTACTAAATCCGCACCACCTAAGACATTGTGAAATCTATTGTCCCAGTGAGCTTCCATTAGCATGTGTACATTGGCTACACAAATCACCCTGCTTGAGCGTTGTTTTGCCCAGTCAATTATGACTTGTATTTGTTCCATTAAAGGAAGGGCCGTAATTGGTACTCCTATTAAGTTTATTTGAGGTAAATTCATGGCGTGTGCTTCTTATTTATTGGGAAGACCTATTTTCGACACTGATTCATTGTCCAAGACCATTTCACGCAGAGGATTTCAAGTAAATCAGCTAAACCTTTGTCATATCTGATGTCTAGAAACTGCCCCACTCAGCAAAGATATACTCAACAAAGATATATAGAGTGCATCTCAGTTTTACAGATCTGCCCCTACCCTCAAATGAAGAGTAGAGAAGCTGGATCTAAAGACCCTATCCTTTTTCAGGAGAGGGATATAGGGTGTAATATCACTGAGTCAAGACTGGTAAGCAATGCCCACCCCAGAGCAGGTAAAGATTTTCGGCGATCTGCGAAGGTTACTTTCAGCTTATTTAAGTGTCATTCGGCCTAGAAGGCAGATGCGTTTTGAATGCGAAGCTTGTGCAATGCACTTAAACGACTTCTCCTGAATGGATTACGCAAGTGGAAGAAACCCGTGGAGATATTTCTGATTACTGGCATCAGTCACAAGGCAAAATGAAACCTACGCATAACTTTTCGCCAAAGGTGAATGTATTATTGAATACTCTCCTACGATACATGAATCAGTGTTTATACGTATGCATTAAATTATACCAATATATGGTGTAATTTAATGCATACATTATTGTTGTGCGATAGCACCCATGCTCAGTGTCTGCTGGGAACAACTGATGAAACAGCCTTGCGGTAAACTCAGAGACTTTAACCTAAGGCCAGACTCAACAACGGTTTCAGAGGGCAGTGTGCTGAAAAATAACTTTAGCGGAACCTACAGGGATACTCGGTATCGTAGGATGAGGGGCAGAATCATGTAAGTATTACCGGTTTATCTTTATCGTAACTTTATTGTCAGCCCTGGGTTTTCATCAGGTATCTGTACTAGTTGTGACATCCAAGCCTCGCAACACGCCTAAAATGTTAGGTTTTTGAGCACGTTACTGCCGATTTGATAGTAATAACTGGCACATTGCTGCTTTACAATCACCCATCACTTGTGTCATGTGGGTACCGCCGGTCTGATTAAACAAGCGATAGGCAATCTTGTGTACGAGCAACCGAGCACGGTATCCGCTTGAGTGCTAATGGATCCTGTTGCTCCGCATGAGTACAGTCCTGCTGTCTCTCTACTAACCATGGGTTGGCCAGTACTCTGCGGTATAAATCAGCCCTGTCATCCTTGTTTTTCTGAACACCGCCTTTTGCCTTCTGTCTTCTGCCCTAGCCCTCAGAAGGCCAGTTGAACCCACGGGTGCGCAAAATCTGTCGGCCTCGCTGGCGGGCCAGGGTTTGCAGGTCTATGCTGCGATCGGTTTCGTCCACAATTTCGCCCGTCAATACCTCCAGCACATCCTCCAGGGTAACTACCCCGGACACGCCGCCATACTCGTCGACCACCACCGCTAGGTGTTCGCGGGCGGTTTGAAAGTCTTGCAGCAGCTTGTCGGCGCGCTCGGTTTCAGACACGAACCGAATCGGGCGGGCCACTTCGCACAGAAACTGATCGCCCTGTCCCTGGATCAGGGCAGACAGCAGCTCATTTTTCAGCACCAGGCCAACAATGTGGTCAATATCGTGGTCACTGACCAGAATGCGGCTGTGTTGAGAGTTGAGAATTTGCTCCTCGGCTTCGGCGATAGTCAGGTCTCCGGGCAGGTGGGTAATCGCCACCCGGGGGGTCATAATATCCATTGATTTCATGTCGTTCAGCCGAAATACTCGACGAATCATTTCCGCCTCGTCCGCTTCGATAATCCCTTCTTGATGGCCAATGGCGGCCATCAGCTTGATTTCCGCTTCATTGGTGATGGGATGCCGGCCAGGGGCCATAAACGGGGACGTAATTTTTTCTAAAAGCCATACCACAGGGCTAAATAGCCAGGTCAGGGTGCGCACTGGGATAGCCACCCCTAGGGCAATGGGGATGGCGTAGCGTTCTGCTAGGGTTTTGGGCAGAATTTCTCCGAGTACGATCACTAAAAAGGTGAGAATGCCAGAGAATACGCCCAGCAGGGCATCGCCAAAGGTTTGGGCAGCAATGCTGCCGATCGCAATGCTGCCCACAATATTGAACAGGTTGTTGAGGATAACGATGGTGGCAATGGGGCGATTAATCTGTTCGCGGATAGCATAGAGGGCCGTTTCAGCCGGGCGGTTGGATTGAGCCAACTGTCGCGCCTTGAGCAAAGGCACTGATAACAAAGCCGTTTCGGTGCCTGAACACAGGGCTGACCCCAGCAACATGACGGAAATTGCGATCGCCAGATTTAGCATAGGTCAGCCGGGGCCCACAAAACCAAAATAAAGCACTGCTATGATGCATCCATACCCAGTCCAGGCGGGAATCTGACGGGTTTCCAGATAGAGCACCATCCTTGGACTTAGGTTAGCGCTAAATAATAAGTAAACTGTACGCCTGTGGATACGCCTGACACAAACCCGATGAATGACGTCATTCTCGATGTTAAAAATCTCAGTGTTCACTTTCATGTGGACGATCGGCTGATTAAGGCCGTCAAGTCTATCTCGTTTCAGGTCGGTCGGGGGCAAACCCTGGGGATTGTCGGCGAATCGGGCTCGGGCAAGTCGGTCACCTCGCTGGCGGTGATGGGGTTGGTGCCTTCCCCTCCGGGTCAGGTGGTGGGTGGGGAAATTTGGTTTAAGCCCGGCCCAGAGCCTGGGGTGGATTTGGCCACCCTGCCTGAGCAGAAGTTGCAGGGGTATCGGGGCGGGCAGGTGTCGATGATCTTCCAGGAGCCGATGAGCTCCCTGAACCCGGTGTATACCATTGGCTTTCAGATGGTGGAAGCGATTTGCCAGCACCAGACCATTACCAAGGAGGCGGCTCGTCAACAGGCGATCGCCCGACTCACCGAGGTGAAGCTACTGCCGACCGTGGCAGAATTGCGGGCCACGATTCTAGAAGGCTCCCCCACCCTAGCCCCGGAGACGGTACAGGCCGAAATCGATCAGCGCCAGCAGGCCATCCTGGGGCGCTACCCCCACGAGTTGTCCGGCGGCCAGATTCAGCGGGTGATGATTGCCATGGCCATTTCCTGTAACCCGGCCCTGCTGATTGCCGATGAGCCCACCACCGCCCTGGATGTGACTGTCCAGGCCACCATTCTGGATCTGCTGCGGGAACTGCGCGATCGCCGGGGCATGTCGTTAATCTTCATCACCCACGACCTGGGCATCATTGCCGAAATTGCCGACCAGGTGGCGGTGATGTACCAGGGGGAAATTGTCGAGACCGGGTCAGTGTTTGATATTTTTGCCCATCCCCAACATCCCTACACCAAAGGGCTACTGGCCTGTCGCCCCCAGCCAGACCAGCGACTGCGGCTAT
>PWUG01000065.1 GCA_003562605.1 Syntrophomonadaceae bacterium
AGCTCTACAGAAAGCGCCAGGACCTGAAAAAAAAGTTAACCTCACTTGGGGAAAACAGCTCTGAACGTGAAAGAAGATTAGATATAGCTGTTTTTCAGCTCAAAGAGATCAGGAGCGCAGAACTTAATCCCGGCGAGGATCAGGAGCTGTCCCGGCGGGAAAAAATAATGGCCAACTCCGAAAAAATATGCAACCTGGTTGCCCTGGCTTATGGCGATATATACACCGGCGAGGAAGATAGCCCTGTTGAAGCCATCCTCGATCGGCTGAACCGATCAAGCAACCTTCTGACCGAAGCTGCAAATATTGACCAGAGTCTGGCTCCTTTGCTGGAACTTCTTGCAGGCGCTTCTGCCCAGCTGGAAGAAGTTTCCTACGAACTGCGCGATTACCAGACCGGGCTTGAATTTGAACCGAACGAACTGGCTTTGCTCCAGGACCGTTTAAACCTGGTTAACAGCCTCAAGCGTAAATACGGGTCAACGATCGAGGAAGTAATCACATTTGCCGAAAATCTTGAGGAAGAGATAGAGAAGCTGCGGAACAGCGAAGCACTGGCCGAAAAAATTGAAGCTGATATATGTGAACTGGAAAAAGAACTAACTGCGGAAAGTGATTCTTTACACGACCTTCGTTGTGAAACTGCGAATATCCTGGAAAAACTTCTTGAAAAAAGCCTGCAGGATCTGGCCCTGCCTAATGCCCATTTTGAAGTCAAAATAACTGCTAAAGATACTTTTTCAGCCAGGGGCATGGATCATGTCGAGTTTTTATTTTCCGCCAACCGCGGCGAGGAAGTCAAGCCCCTGACAAAAATTATTTCAGGTGGAGAAGTGTCAAGGGTAATGCTGGCTTTAAAAACAATCCTGGCCCGGCAGGACCTGGTGCCGACCCTGATTTTTGACGAGGTTGATTCAGGGATCGGTGGGGCAACAGTACAGTCTGTTGCCGAAAAACTGGCTCAACTGGCTTTTCACCACCAGGTAATGTGTGTTACTCACAGTCCGCAAATTGCTTCTATGGCGGACTGTCACATTCGCCTGTATAAAGAAACAATCAAAGATAGAACCTTAACCAGGGCCGTAATACTTTCCGCTGCAGATAGACGGGAAGAATTAGCCCGCATGCTTGACGGGGCCAGTATTGATCAGGTTAGCCTCAGGCATGTCGACAGCCTGATGGAAAGAGCCAGGCAGTATAAATTAAAAACGGCCAATTAAATAATCGCAGGGGGAGGTTCCAATGCGGCTGGAAGATATGATGACCCGTAAATTTGCCACTCTGAGGCCGGATGACAGCCTGAAGAGCGCAATCAGTCTGCTGCGGAACAGCCAGCGTGACGGCCTGCCTGTCTTGAACAAAGACGGTTCCCTGGCCGGCATATTTACCAAGACCAACCTTTATGACGCCCTGCTGAAAAACAGTCCTCTTGAGCACCCTGTCAGGGATTATTATAACCGCGATGTTGTTAAAATTGCCAAAGATCTCACCTATAACGAAGTTATCGACGCCGTACGCCGTATCCCGGTTGGGACGGGAGTAGTTGTCGACAGGGAAGAAAGGGTGGTCGGCCTTTTTACCAAGGTTGAATTGATTACAGCTTTGTTCAGGCTGGCCCCGTTTCAGGAGGAACTGAAAAAAGCGCGCTTACAGGAACGGCCGTTTACATTTGACGATATAATCACCATAGACCCGGCTACACAAGCGTTGATCGGGGAAGCCCAACAGGCGGCGCAGGGATTGTCAACAGTACTGATCAGCGGAGAAAGTGGGGTAGGTAAAGAGTTGATGGCCCAGGCTATTCACCAGGCCGGGCCAAGACGCAATGCGCCTTTTGTAAAGGTCAACTGCGCAGCTATACCTGAAAACCTTCTTGAAGCTGATTTTTTTGGTTACGTCCAGGGTGCCTTTACGGGCGCCAGTAAGAGCGGTAAGCCGGGAAGGCTTGACCGGGCCGATGGAGGGACCCTTTTTCTTGACGAGATCGGTGATATGCCCCTGCCGCTGCAGGGTAAGCTGTTGCGGGTTTTACAGGAACAGGCTTTTGAGCGGGTTGGTGATACTACGACGATTCGGGTCGATATCCGTTTTATTGCCGCGACCAACCAGGATCTGGAAGAAAAGGTCAGGGCGGGAAGCTTTCGCAAAGATTTATTCTTCCGTCTCAATGTAATACCGATCCCGATCCCGCCATTGAGGGAAAAACCCGCGGATATTCTGCCTCTGGTTCATGCATTTTTGCGAAAGTACAACGATATATTCGGTATGCAGGTCAGCGACATATCTTCTGAAGCGCTTAATGCGCTTCGTAGTTACTCCTGGCCCGGCAATATCCGGGAGCTGGAAAATGTCGTTGAAAGGGCGATGAATTTCACCGGTGAAGAAACGATCAGAGTCGAACACTTGCCACCTCACTTAAGGGTTGGTTTTAAAGGGCATCCTTTAACAGAAGAAAAAGAACTGCAAAAAAAACCGGTTCCTCCCTATCGCTGGAAAAGAGAAGAACAGGAACGCGAATCAATAGTTAAAGCACTGCAACAGTCCTGTGGTAATAAAAGCGAAGCTGCCAGGGCATTGGGGATGAGCCGATCCTGGCTTTATGAAAAAATGAACAGGCTTGGGTTGAAATGACTAATACCATAACGGGGGGGATAAATAATGGATTTTGAACTTACTACCGAGCAGTTGGCCATGCAAAAAATGGCCCGCGAATATGCTGAAAAAGAGGTTGCTCCGGTTGCTTCTGATTACGATGAAAAAGAGGAGATGCCTGTTGATCTGGTCCGGCGTATGGTTGCCGAAGGCTTTTCTTCAATTAATATCCCGGAAGAATATGGCGGGGCAGGAATGGATGAAATTACTGTATGCCTTGTGACCGAAGAGCTGGGCCGGGGTTGTGCCGGTATAACCACGGGGGTGGGGGCAAATTCACTTGCCATGCTGCCGATCCTGTTGGCCGGAAGCGAAGAGCAGAAGAAAAAATATCTGACTGAGCTGTGCAAAGGCAAGTTAGCTTCATTCTGCCTGACCGAACCAAATGCCGGTTCAGATGTTAGCTCTATATCGACGACTGCGATTAAAGATGGTTCCGAATATGTAATAAACGGCACTAAATGTTTCATAACTAATGGAACATATGCTGATTATTATGTTGTATTTGCCGTTGTTGACCCGAAACGAGGGGCCAGGACTCTGACACCCTTTGTTTTAGAAAAAGGAACTCCGGGCATCGATGCCAGTAAAAAAGAAAAAAAAATGGGCATTCGTGCCAGCAATACGGCTGTGGTAGTTTTTGAAGATGTCCGCGTTCCACAGGAAAACCTGCTCGGTAAAGAATGTGGCGGGTTCAGGGTAGCGATGGAAACATTCGACATTTCCAGGCCGATGATTGCTTCAATGGCCGTGGGAGTTGCCAGGGCAGCATATGAAGCGGCTGTAAATTATGCCCGCGAAAGAGAACAATTTGGAAAGCCGATCATTCAGCAGCAGGCCATTCAATTTATGCTGGCCGATATGGCAATGGAAATAGAAGCGGCACGCTCATTGATTTTCCGGGCGGCTTCTATGATTGGAAAAGGAGAAAAAAGTATCTCCGCCTATGCTGCCATGGCCAAAGCCTATGCCGGCGATATGGCGATGCGGGTGACTGTCGATGCTCTCCAGGTCCTGGGTGGTTACGGTTACACCAGGGACTACCCCCTTGAGAAATATATGCGCGATGCCAAGATAATGCAGATATACGAAGGAACCAGCCAGATCCAAAGATTGATCATCGCCAACGGAATTGTCTGCAGAAGGATCTAGTTAAGAGGTGATAATGATTAGCGATCGATTGCATGAGGATACTTTATCAACCAGCTATCTTTACCGCGGCAGGATAATCAATGTACGTCAGGATCGGGTTAAAATATCCGGAGGCCAGGTTGCTTTTCGGGAAATCGTAGAACATCCCGGTGCGGTTGCCATGCTTGTCCTTGACGGAAAAGGGGGAGTTGTTTTAGTCAGACAACACCGCCAGCCGGTCGGGGAAATACTTCTGGAGATACCGGCCGGTAAGCTTGAACCAAATGAAGAGCCGCTGCAGTGTGCCCGCCGGGAATTACTGGAAGAAACCGGACTGGAAGGGAAGAAGTGGAGAGAGTTGTTCTCATTTTATCCGTCACCCGGTTTTTGTGACGAAATAATTTATTTATTCCAGGTTGAAGATCTTACAGCGGCTGTATCGCCGACCACAGATCCCGAAGAAAGGATCAGCGTGGTTAAGATTCCCCTGGCAGAAACTCCGGAAATGATCAAGGACGGGCAGATCAAAGACGGTAAAACAATCATTGCCCTGCAGGCCGCAATGCTTCGGGGTTTTTAAAAATTGCCAATAAATTAAATATATTTATCCATCTTGCCTGATTCAGGAAGGGATTTTACATTACGGCGTTGAAATATTTTATACTTCGGTATTCTTTGTGTGAGGAAATCAATACGTATGCAGAAACAATTGCAAGAATATAGTAATTACCTGGCGGTTGAAAAAGGCCTTGCCAAAAACACGCTGGAATCATACAGGCGTGATCTTAACAAGTTCATTCTATTTATGCAGAAGCGAAAGATAAATGATCCGGAGAAAATTGACCGGGAGTCTCTAAATATTTTTATCGGAGAATTAAAAAAGAATGGTAGTGCTACTGCGACTATTTCCCGCTGTATCGCTTCGATCCGTTCTTTTTTTAATTTTATGCTCCAGGAAGGGATCATCGAAAGCAATCCCGCCCTGGAGCTGGAATCACCACGAATTGAAAAAAAACTGCCCCGGGTCCTGACAACAGAGGAAGTTGACCAATTGCTGTGCCAGCCAAAGCCGGGTGAACATAACGGACTGAGGGACAGGGCCATGTTAGAATTGCTTTATGCTTCAGGGATCAGGGTTTCGGAACTGGTCTCCCTTAATATTACCGATTTTGATCCCCTCGTGGGATACCTGCGCTGCAGGGGTAAAGGTATGAAGGAACGTATTGTACCAATCGGCTCAATAGCAATAAACTATGTTAATGAGTATCTTGATAAATCAAGGACTAAACTGCTTAAAAAAAACGGTGAGCCGTCCCTTTTTGTCAACCATCACGGCAGCAGGATGACAAGGCAGGGGTTTTGGAAAATTCTTAAAAAGTATGTCCGAAAGTCAAATATAAACGGTGACGTAACCCCGCACACTCTCCGCCATTCGTTTGCCACTCATCTTCTGGAAAACGGTGCAGATTTAAGGTCTGTCCAGGAGATGCTCGGCCACGCCGATATTTCTACGACCCAGATATATACGCAGATTACCAGAAGGAAGATAAGAGAAGTATATGACAAAACACATCCCCGCGCCTGATTTGCCGGATAAGAGAGTTATTGTGATCGTTCTGGACGGCGCCGGCATTGGTGCCCTTCCTGATGCTGAAATCTATGGGGATCAAGGTTCTAATACACTTCAAAATGTAATCGAAAAACACGGCCCGCTAAAACTGGAAAACCTTTTTTCACTGGGACTGGGCAAACTTCTACAACTTAAACAGAATTATAAATTTCCACCGTTGCGGGTAGGTTGCTTCGGCAGAATGGCTCCTGCATCGCCTGGTAAAGATACTACCAGCGGCCACTGGGAGCTGGCAGGGCTGGTTATGACTGAGCGTTTCCCGGTCTATCCTGATGGTTTTCCTGAAAAAATAATTGACTCTTTCGAACAGGCAATAGGCCGTAAAGTTCTCGGTAATGTAGCCGCTTCGGGAACAGAAATTATCGAGGAACTTGGAGAAGAACACCTGAAAACCGGGTACCCCATTGTTTACACTTCGGCCGACAGTGTTTTCCAGATTGCCGCCCATGAAACTGTGGTTCCACTCGAACTGCTCTATCAGTGGTGTGAGCAGGCCCGTTATTTATTAAGCGGCAAACATGCTGTGGGGAGGGTTATAGCAAGGCCTTTTGCCGGAGAATCGGGATCTTTTAAAAGAACTTCGGGCAGGCACGATTATTCAATGCCCCCACCGGGAGACACACTGCTCGATGATACTAAAAAGGCGGGATATCCTGTAGCAGTAATTGGCAAAGTGGCGGATATCTTTGCTCACCGCGG
>PWUG01000236.1 GCA_003562605.1 Syntrophomonadaceae bacterium
ATCGGTGATACTGCAGAATTTGTTGTAAAAGCAGTGGCCAGTCAGTTTGACTCAGGTAATGTCGATATGCGCAGGGTACCTTTCGTTGAAAACATAGAGCAGATTGAAAATGTTTTTAAAGAGGCTATAGACTGCCATGCAATAATTGCTTATACCCTTGTTGTGCCCGAATTGCGAGAGGCGATGGAGCAGGAGGCACTCAGGCATAATGTCTGTACAGCTGATATACTTGGTTCGCTGATGGGTGCTTTCAGCCGTGTTACCTGTAAAGCACCCCATACTCAGCCCGGTCGGGTGCGGCAGCTCGATGAGGTTTATTTCCGCCGGGTAGCAGCGGTTGAATTTGCTGTAAAACATGATGACGGTAAAGATCCGCGTGGTTTAGCGCAGGCTGAGATAGTTCTGGTCGGTATCTCGCGAACTTCAAAAACCCCGCTCAGTATGTACCTTGCACACCAGGGAATTATGGTTGCCAACCTGCCTCTCGTTCCGGAGGTTGAACCTCCCGAGGAGCTTTATTGGATTCCACCTGAAAAAATTATCGGACTGGTCATTGATCCTCACCAACTTCGTCAGATCAGGCATGAACGCCTCAAATCTCTCGGACTCGACGACAACGCTAATTATGTCGCAGTCGAGAGGATTGAAGAAGAGCTCGCTTATGCTCGCAGAGTTATGAAAAAATTGGGGTGTACTGTTTTTGACGTTTCCAATAAAGCGGTTGAAGAGGTAGCAAACCGTATTATCCAGCTTGTCAAAGGGGGAATGTTAAGTTGATATCCGGAAAATATGTGTACCCTTTTGAACAGGGAGACAAATCAATGAAAAGCCTTCTTGGCGGGAAAGGGGCCAATTTAGCAGAGATGGCCCGTATAGGCCTGCCTGTTCCTCCTGGATTTATTATCACCACAGAAGCTTGCAACAATTACCTGGGAAGGGATGAAGGACTCTGGCCGGAGCTTACTAATGAGATTCTTGATAATCTGAAGTTATTGGAGAAAGAAACCGGACGCTCTTTCGGAAGCAATGAGCCACTTTTAATATCAGTACGGTCTGGCGCGGTTATTTCGATGCCGGGGATGATGGATACAGTATTAAACCTGGGCTTAAATAACTCAACAGTTGAATCCCTGGCCCTTGAAACAGGTAATCGCCGTTTTGCTCTCGACTGCTACCGTCGTTTCATTCAAATGTTTGCCGGTGTAGTACTAAATGTCAGCCATTACAGTTTTGAAAACATACTTACCGAAATTAGAAAGTATAAAGAGGTCCGGACCGACGCTGAACTTGACCACTCAGATCTTAAAAAAGTTGTTGATGCTTTCCTGGAACTTGTTCGTAAAGATACAGGTAATGATTTCCCACAGGATCCACAAACGCAGCTATTTCTGGCTGTGGAAGCAGTATTTAAATCTTGGAATACGCCCCGGGCTGTTGTTTATCGAAAAGCTAATCGCATACCGGATAACCTGGGCACAGCTGTCAGTATCCAGGCGATGGTTTTCGGCAACCTGGGTGAAGACAGCGGAACAGGGGTAGCATTTACCCGCAACCCGTCAACAGGTGAACCGAAGCTTTACGGAGAATACCTGCTTAACGCCCAGGGGGAAGATGTGGTCGCCGGTATTCGCACCCCCCGTCCTTTAGAAGAGTTAAAAGATGATATGCCCGCAGTTTACCAGCAGTTTGTAGATACTTGCATAATCCTTGAGAAGCATTACCGTAACGTCCAGGATATAGAATTTACCATAGAACGGGGTAAATTATACATGCTTCAAACCCGCACCGGGAAAACAACCACTTCGGCAGCAGTTCGTATAGCTGTTGACCTGGTAAAAGAAGGGTTGATCAACAAAACAGAAGCACTCCAAAGGATCGAGCCGGAACAGCTTGAACACCTGCTGCACTGTCGTATAGATCCAGATGTAAAAATTGATGTAATCGCCCGCGGATTGCCTGCTTCGCCCGGCGCAGCTTCCGGAAAAGCGGTTTTCGATGCTGACCGTGCCCAGGAAATGGCCAATGCAGGGGAAAAAGTCCTCTTGGTACGTCCTGAGACAACACCTGATGATATCCACGGCATCATTGCTGCAGAGGGCATTCTGACCAGCCGGGGTGGCATGACCAGTCACGCTGCAGTCGTTGCCCGCGGCATGGGAAAGCCATGTGTATGCGGGTGTGATGATTTGACAATTGAGCTGGGTAAAGGCTTTTTTTACATCAAAGATACTGAATATGCCGAAGGGGAAATGCTTTCAATTGACGGGAGCAACGGAAACGTGTTTTTGGGAGAAGCGCCTTTGATCGAACCTCAGTTTTCCAAGGAATTTCACGAGCTTATGAGTTGGGCGGACGAAATACGCCGTCTTAAAGTGCGTGCTAACGCAGATACCCCCGATGATGCCCGCCGTGCAGTTGAAATGGGCGCCCAGGGTATCGGCCTATGCCGCACCGAGCATATGTTTATGGCAGTGGATCGTATTCCTGTAGTTCAGAAGATGATCCTTTCATCAAATTTGGAAGAGCGTGAAGTGGCACTGAGAGAGCTTTTACCAATGCAGCAGAATGATTTTAAGGGCATTTTAAAGGAAATGGTCGGCAAACCGGTAACAATTCGTCTTTTGGATCCACCACTGCATGAATTCCTACCGGACAGGGAAGAGCTTCTTCTCGAAGTAGACCGCCTGCAAAGAGAAAACGGTGATAAATTAAAGCTGCGGGAGAAGGAGATTTTACTTAATAAAGTAAAATCATTATCCGAGTATAATCCAATGCTCGGACACCGTGGCTGCCGCCTGGGCCTGGTCTACCCCGAAATATACAAGATGCAGGTCAGGGCGATACTCCTGGCAGTTTATGAACTTCTTGACGAAGGAGTTTCTGCCGGACAACTGCAGCCGGAGATTATGATTCCATTGGTGGGGCACCGTGAAGAGATGGAGAAGATGAAGCAGTTGGTCGATGATACCGCTTCAGAGGTATTTGCCGAGCAGGGCAGGCAGCTGCCTTACCTTGTTGGAACAATGATAGAATTGCCGCGGGCTTGCCTCGTCGCCGATCAGTTGGCCGGGATAGCTTCGTTTTTCTCTTTCGGGACAAATGATCTAACCCAGACCACTCTCGGTTATAGCCGGGATGATTCAGAAGGCAAATTTTTACCCTTTTACCTTCAGCGAAAAGTATTGAAGGTTAATCCTTTTGCTGAGATAGATCGGGAAGGTGTCGGTAGGCTGGTTGAAATAGCCATAGAAAAGGGACGTTCTGTAAACTCAAATCTTAAAATCGGTATTTGCGGTGAACACGGTGGCGATCCTGCCTCAATTGAGTTTTTCCATGCTGTGGGGTTGGAGTATGTCAGCTGTTCACCTTACCGCCTGCCTATTGCCCGTTTGGCGGCAGCACGGGCAACGCTCTCGGGATAGAATAATTCAAAGATTCAATCTTAAAATAGTCAGTTGATATAAACAGGAGAACTAATTTTTATGGCGAATAAGAGATAAGTTAAAATTGTAGCAAGGAGTGATCTAATTGACCCACCATGATAAACATGAAATAGCTTTAGACAGTATTTACCCGCCCTGTCAATCTGCATGTCCTTTGCACCAGGGTGTCCGTGATTATTTGCTGGCTATTGCTACCGGTGATTTTGATCGGGCGCTGGCGATAATCAAAGAAACGAATCCGCTGCCATTCGTATGCGGGACCATTTGTGCCCATCATTGTGAAGATGAGTGCCGCCGCAATGATGTGGATAAACCGCCTTCTATCCGCGGTCTCAAACGCTTTGCTGTGGAATACGGTAATGCTAAAGTGCCGCCCCCGGCCGATGGCCCTAAAGTTAAGGGTAAAGTAGCCGTGATAGGTGCCGGTCCCGCAGGTCTCACTGCCGCTTTCGACCTTGCCCGCTTGGGAGCTGAGGTAACTGTTTTCGATCGTGAAGATTCAGCCGGTGGTGCTGTCCGGCACTATATTCCTCTTTACCGCCTGCCTGATGAGGCAGTTGATCAGGATATTGATGAAATCGCCGAGCAGGGAGTAGAGTTCAAATTTGGTGTAGAGCTTGGTAAAGATATTACCATTGAACAGCTTGAGGAAGAAGGTTATAACTCAATCCTGCTGGCCATGGGGTTGCCGGTAAGCCGCGGCCTAAATATTCCGGGAACTGAAGGTGACGGAATCCTTTATGCTTTGCCATTCTTAAAGGCGGTCAAGCGAGAAGGATTTAAATTCGAAGGTGCGCCGACAGTTGTTGTCATCGGCGGCGGTAACGTGGCTATGGATGTAGCCCGTTCAGCCCTCCGTGCCGGGGCAGCTAATGTGAAACTGGCCTGTCTGGAATGTGATGACGAAATGCCTGCATTTGAATGGGAAATCGAAGAAGCCAGGGAAGAGGGCATTGAATTTAATACTTCCTGGGGACCAGATGCCATAGCCAGAGAGAGCGGTAAAGTAACCGGTCTTGAAGTGGTTGAATGTAGCTGTGTTTTTGATGACAAAGGGCTTTTCAATCCCTCCTTTAATGAAGAAAACAAAGAGATGTTAAGCGGTGATATCATTATTTTTGCCATCGGCCAGGGTGGGGATCCCGAACCTCTGCGGAATGAGATTAAAATCGATGACCACGGTCGCATAGTTTTCAACCATAATAAAATGACTACCAGCAGAGAAGGTGTTTTTAGCTGTGGAGAAATGATTACCGGACCCGGTTCCGCAGTCGAGGCTATGGGCAACGGACGCCTTGCTGCCCAGGCTATTGCCAGTCATCTGAAAGGTACAATCTTTGACAGCGCAAGAATTGAGCTTGAAGAAAAACCGGTCCTCGACAAGCTTGATGAAAAGGTTGCGGGTGAAATTGACCATATAGAACGTTTTAAAATTCCAATGATTTCTCCCGAAGAGAGGGTTCGTCATTTTAAACAGGCCGAACTTGGCTATGATATTGAAACTGCAATATGCGAAGCCCGTCGCTGTTTGACCTGTGCTGCAGGTGCATTGCAGGATGAGGATCTCTGCGTGCACTGCCTTACCTGTATGCGTATTTGCCCCTATGATGTTCCGGTAATAAATGAAGAAGGCAAGGTAAGTGTCCGCAATGAGCAATGCCAGGCCTGCGGCCTTTGCCTCAGCTTCTGCCCGGTATACGCAATCACTTTCCGTGCGCCTTACCTCCAGGAAGCTATCGATTCGATAGAACCTGCGGTCGAGAAACTATTAGCCAGGCGTAACGGGGAACCGGCCATTCTGGCAATTACCTGCTCCTATGGTGCATTTGCCCTGCCGGAGTTTTTGAATAAAGAACACAAGGACATAGCGGTTGTGCGCTATCCCTGTGTTGGAAAGCTTGATACAGCTCACCTGCTCAAGGCTATAGAACTTGGTGCCGACAAAATTGTAATCGTCGGGTGCAGCGAGAGCGAAAAATTCGACTGCCAGTACAAAGATATTAGTTATTGGTCAGAGAAAAAAGTCGATCATGCCTGCGATTTACTTGAAATGCTCGGCATGGGGCGCGAAAGTATCTGCTACACTGAACTGGCAGGCGAGGAAATAGAAAAGTTTGCCCAGGTAGTTGCCGAAGCGGCAACCAAACCAAAGCAAGAGGAAGAGGCGTTATAGGAAATACTCAGGCGGAACAAACTAAGCCCCGGGTTTTTTTAAATACCGGGGCTTTTGTTTATTTTGAAACTGTAATTAAGCAGGCAGGAAAGACCGGCAAGTTGTCGAATAAAACTAAAAGCTGAATGGAACAAAAAGCGGTTCCCGGGAGTCTGATACATAAGGAGTGGCAATAACTAATAAGTTAGAGAACCTTCATATGAATAGATGATCTGGGATCACCTCGTCTCAGTCCCCGAGATGGGGTTTTTGTTATCTGCCGGTGAACGAATTTAAAATTGCAGGCATTATATAAATAAGTGATGGGTGTTGAATATGCCACAGGGCATACCGGAAGAAATAATCGACGAGATCCGACAACGTACAGACCTGGTGGGATTGGTCGGAGAGTATCTTAAGCTTGAAAGGAGAGGCAAAAACATGGTAGGCCTTTGTCCTTTCCACAGCGAGAAAACTCCTTCATTCTCCGTGTCGCCTGAAAAACAACTATTTCACTGTTTCGGCTGTGGAGCATCCGGTAATGCTTTCAGCCTGATCATGCAGATGGAAAAGCTCACTTTCCCTGAAGCAGCCCGTTTCTTAGCCAGGCGTTCGGGGGTAAATATTCCCGAGCGCAGGTTAATATTACCCGCTGAAGATGATTTAAAAGAAAAAATTTACAAGCTCAATCACCTGGCTGCCCGGTTTTATGCTTATTGCCTTCATAAAACGGAACAGGGTAAAGGTGTTTTAGATTATTTGCTAAATAGAGGAATTAGGCAGGAGACAATAGAATTATTTATGTTGGGTTATGCTCCGGCTGATTGGACCGGCTTTTTTAATTTTGCCCAAAAAAAAGGGGCTTCACCCGATCTAATGGTTAAAGCGGGGCTTGTTTCACCGGGAAGGGATAAAGGCTATTATGATCGGTTTCGGGACCGTTTAATATTTCCTATTTTCAATATAAGCGGCAATGTAGCAGGTTTTGGCGGCCGCGTCCTTGAAGAAGGAGAAAAAAGTGGACCGAAGTACTTAAATTCTCCGGAAACACTTGTTTTTGACAAAGGATCCATGCTTTACGGGTTGAATCTGGCTCGAGAGGAAATAAGGCGTGAAAAAAAAGCAATAGTTATGGAAGGCTACACAGATGTGATTACTGCCTTCCAGGCAGGCATAAAAAATGCAGTCGCTTCTCTCGGCACCGCTCTTTCTGCAGAGCAGGGCCGCTTGCTGCGCTACCAGGCAGATACTGTAGTGACAGCTTACGATTCAGACAGCGCCGGGGAAGCGGCAACATGGAGAGGACTGGCTATTCTGCAGGCCAGCGGATGCCTGGTGCAAATAGCCGAACTTCCTGAAGGAAGCGATCCCGACAGCTATATAAAGGAAAATGGCCCGGAGGCCTTTAATGTACTTGTAGAAAAATCCAAACCGCTGATGGAATACAGACTGCAACAACTAAAAAAAAGATTCGACCTGGCTTCGGATAAAGGGAGAATAAACTATATCGAGGAGTTAATGCCTTTTCTGATGGCCGCTGTGAATCAGGTTGAGCAGGATTTTTACCTGAAGCGGGCTTCCGAAGAACTTGGTGTTGATGAAGAAGCCCTGCGTGGCGAATTAAAAAAAAGACGGAGAAAAGGCAGTCGTTACAAGGAAACAAAGAAGAATGAGCCACCTGATGAACAGAAAAAGATTAATGCGCGCCCTGAAGAAAAAAATTTATTATCTTTAATGCTACAAAGCAAGGAAATAGCACAGCTAGGGCGAAATCTTTTAAATGCGGAATATATAGGTGATCCACAGGTTAGAAAAGTTGTAGAGGCTATATGGAGCTTATCGGAAACGGAAACTGTGCTCAGTGCAGAGAAGCTGCTCAACCGGTTTGAAGACCAAGAGGTTGTCAATTTGATTACTGAAGCGGTAACAGATCCTGCTTTGCAGGATCTGTCGGCCAAGACAGCGAAACGTATGGTTGAGGACAGTGTTAAAAGGCTTCATAAAGTTTGGAAGAACAGAAAACTAAGAGAGTTGAAAATAAAAAGGGAAAATTTTGAAGCCCGTGGATTGCATGAACAGGCAATGGAAATATATCTTGAAGAACAAAGCCTGATCAGTAAAAAAGACGGCGACCCTTACCGTTAGGAAAAGGAGGGGATTTCAATGGCTAAAGATATAGAGAAGACTATATCCCTGGAAGATGCTCAACTGGAGTTAGTTGAGCGCGGAAAGAACAAGGGTTCGATAAATTATAAAGAAATAATTGAAACCCTACAGCCTTATGAGCTGTCAGTAGAAGCGCTTGACGACTTCTATGATAAATTGGCCCAGCATGGGATTGAGATTAGTGATGATACCACTGCAGGAGCAGCCGGTGCTGCCAAGGACGATGAGACTGAGGAAGTTAAAAAAAGTGGAAGCTCGCTTCTGGCAGCTCCTGAAGGAGTAACTGTTAACGATCCGGTTCGGATGTATTTAAAAGAGATTGGAAAGATCCAGCTTCTTACATCTGAAGAAGAAGTTGAGTTGGCCAAGGCTATCGAGCAAAACAGCGAAGATGCCAGGCGCCGTCTTGCAGAAGCTAATCTTCGCCTGGTTGTCAGCATTGCCAAAAAATACGTGGGAAGGGGAATGCTCTTTCTTGATCTTATTCAGGAAGGCAACCTTGGCCTTATCAAAGCTGTGGAAAAATTCGATTACCGCAAAGGTTATAAGTTTAGTACATATGCTACCTGGTGGATTCGCCAGGCTATAACCCGGGCCATTGCCGATCAGGCGCGAACAATCCGGATACCTGTCCACATGGTTGAGACGATTAACAAACTGATTCGTATTTCCCGCCAGCTGGTTCAGGAATTGGGCCGCGAACCGCTGCCGGAAGAGATTGCCCAGGAAATGAATATCAGTGAAGACAGGGTAAGAGAAATCCTTAAAATTGCCCAGGAACCGGTCTCATTGGAAACCCCAATCGGCGAAGAAGACGACAGCCACCTTGGTGATTTTATCGAAGACCACGAAGCTCAGGCCCCTGCTGATGCCGCGGCTTTTGAGCTGCTCAAAGAGCAGCTGGAAGACGTACTCGACACCCTTTCTGCGAGAGAAGAGAAAGTTTTACGTTTACGCTTCGGCCTTGATGATGGGCGCTCGCGGACACTTGAAGAGGTCGGGCAGTTTTTCGGGGTTACCCGTGAAAGGATACGCCAGATTGAAGCCAAAGCACTGCGTAAATTGCGCCACCCAATGCGCAGTAAACGTTTGCGGGATTATCTTGAATAAAAAAAAGCCACGTAAATTCCCAGACTAAATGCTACACCGTCGTCCACTGTAGAACTTACTTTGGGAATTTACTAGCGTAAAAAAAGCCATGTATAAAAAAACAAGTCCTTGACGGGCCTGTTTCATTTAAGTATAATACTAATGCCTAAGGTTCCTCAGTAGCTCAATGGCAGAGCGACCGGCTGTTAACCGGTAGGTTGCAGGTTCGAGTCCTGCCTGGGGAGCCAATTTTATGTACAAATATAAAAAGAAACTCTTCGTATTTGAAACTCTTTAGATGATTCATAAGCTTTTTGCTTACCCGGCCTGCTTATCTTTTCGCCATTCGCAGCGATCCCGTTTTGAACAGAAATCACAGGGTGCCACACTGCTGCTTAACTCCTTCCCACGCGGGATAACAAAAGAAACTGATTTTCGGGGAATCATTAAACAGCTTTCAGTGAGGCGTATGCCAATTTCTTTTCCCGGCAGTACTGAAAAAACTTCTCTTTGCTGTTCAATTGGCCAACCTTCCTGGCCGGGCTGAGCCCTCATGCCCAGTTCCAGATCAAGCTTACATGCTTCATCGCTGATGATATCTTCGACAGCCTGGGCAACTTTTCGGATGGCGGCAATACCGGCCCCATCAAGAGTTACCGCCATGACCGGGTTTTCTTTCATCATATCTTCAACCTTGTTTTCCAGGTCGTCTCCGATAGTGCAGAGAGCAATATTCAAATGGTCGGCTCCGGCCATTGCCTTTGCGACCAGGGAGCCCTCAAAGGTTCCACCTTCGAAAGCAATTTTCTGGTGTTCGAAATCGTTTACCTTAACAATCTTATATAAAGCGGACGGCTTTAACAAAGAGTGGGCTTCCTCGATTACTGTCTCTGCCGCTTCGACCAAGCGGTTCGAAGCACGCGTCGGATCGATGCCCTGACCTCTTAAAACATCCTCGGGTGTGAGGCGAAAATCAAACTCGTTAACATGCTTATACACGCAGGTTACCTCCCATTCTGAAAAGCCTAATATATATTTTAACCTTATTCCGGGTTCTTGACAAGAATCTGCAGGGTATGTTATATTCATATAGCTGTAAGATAAGTGCTCTGGAAAGAGGCCGCGATTTAACGATGCGGGCCCATAGCTCAGCTGGAAGAGCTACCGGCTCATAACCGGTTGGTCCCAGGTTCGAGCCCTGGTGGGCCCACCAAATCCAGGCCCCTTCGTCTAATCGGTTAGGACACCAGCCTTTCAAGCTGGCAACAGGGGTTCGAATCCCCTAGGGGTCACCATCTTTTGAGGGCGAATAGCTCAGCGGGAGAGCACCTGCCTTACAAGCAGGGGGTCGTAGGTTCAAAACCTACTTCGCCCACCAGTATTTTTAAGGGCTTTTCGGGTGTAATACTATACCCTTAAAGCCCTTTTTGTCCGCTGCTATCAGTGCACGCTTCTATAATCTTAAAAATGGGTGAATATATCTGCAGTTTTTTCAATCCTCCAGGAACCTGCCATTTTGCCAGATTCCTTCCATGACTGTATTGTCCGGATAACTCATTGTGCCGGTGCCGTGCTGGTATCCTCTTTCCCACGAACCTTCATAAGATTTGCCATCCGGCCAGATAAAAATACCCTGCCCATCGAACTGGCCCTCGAACCAGGACCCATCATACCGGCCACCTTCCGGGCTCTCCCAGACACCTTCTCCATGGGGCAGCCCATTTTTTAATTGACCGGTATAATCACCGACTATTCAACCGGGCAATTCGAAAACAATAGTCTCAATGGTTTCCGTGTCATTCTGTCCGCAGCCCGAAAGCAGGAATATTCCCAGGACTATTATGCCTGCTGTAGTTACTACGTTTTTCATCATGATACCACCTGTAATGGAACGGAATATTTAAGAATTTATATGGTTTCCTTCTTATACTAATACTATAGTAATTATTAGATGAAAATGCAAGTATGTGCAGGGGTATATTTCTGTTTAATTATGAACTAAAACGTGGTTGCAATTGTCTTAATATAAAAGGGCAAAGAGGTCCTTGGTATGATCATAGAAGGAGGTTTATAAACATGTTAGGAAAAGTATTACTTATGTCCATACTGGTAGGGGTGCTGTTTTTCCTCTCTGCATGCGGTGACCCGGTAGAACCATATGAGCCGATGAAGCCGGATGAAACGGCATTACCCGCTGAAGTCGAAGCCTGGGTTGAGGACTCAAGAAATAAATTTATGGCACAAACCCTTGAGCATGATGGGCTTCTGTACCTGCTGGTAACATACGGGGAGAAACCGACTGGTGGATATACAGTTGAAATAACTGATATCACAGAGCAAGAGGGTAAGATTGTTGTCACAGCGAACTTTACCGAACCGGGAGAAGATGAAATGGTCACTCAGGCTCTTACCTATCCATATGACCTGGCCGTAATCGATGATCCGGGCCTGCCGGTTGAATTCAAAGCAACCGGTGCGGAAACCGGAATACCTACAGGGTAATCGATACTGAATTTTGCCTGCGCCGGGATTTGTCTTTTATCCGGCGCAGGTTTATTTTATTAAGATTTAGTTAAGCCCGGGAAAAAGACATACAGTGGATCAGAAGAGTCAGTTTAGAAGCCGATAATATAAAAAAGAAGGATAATGTAAGGGCTAAGTGAATTATTATCTATAAATGTTACCTGTTCCGGGAGGCGATTCTTATGCCAACGATTTTCTTTTATGGCCCTATACTGGATAAATCGAAGAAAAGAGCTCTGATTCGTGATTTTACAGCGGCGGCCAGTAAGGCAACCGGTATCGACAAATCTGCTTTTGTAGTATACCTGCGCCAGTCTTCGCCGGAGGAAGTAGGGGTGGGCGGAGAACTCCTGGCTGACAGGGACAACAAGTAGAAGGTGGTAGCCATGAATACATCTCTCAAATATTACCCCTTCCAAAATGAATAAAGTGATGGTGGCCATGAGCGGCGGTGTTGATAGTTCTGTGGCAGCACTGCTCTTAAAAGAAGCCGGCTATGAAGTGATCGGTGTAACTTTACGCCTGTGGGTTGACCCAAAGGCTGAAGAAAATGCCGGGGAAGAAGCCAGAGGTTGCTGTGCTCTCGATGCTGTTTTAGATGCCCGTAACGTAGCGGCTATGCTCGATATCCCTCACTATGTTTTCGATATGGAAGGTGAGTTTTACAGGAACATCGTCTGTAACTTTACCACGGAATACCTGCGCGGCAGGACACCCAATCCCTGCATTGAATGCAACCGCACAATAAAATTTAATGTTTTAAGGCAAAAAGCGCTCGGCCTGGGTATCGATCTTCTTGCTACCGGACACTATGTGCGTACTATTTATGATGCTGATAGTGGCAGATTTAAGCTTTTCAGGGCTAGGGATCGGCAAAAAGATCAGAGTTACATGCTTTATGTCCTTGGTCAGAAAGAGCTGGCTTCGACAATATTTCCCCTTGGTGATAAGACTAAAAAGCAGGTTCGGGAACTTGCATTGGTCAACAAACTGAAAGTTGCCGGTAAGGAGGAGAGCCAGGAGATCTGTTTTATACCAGACAATGATTATCGTTCTTTTATAGAACGAACCTGTCCACAAGCAAACCGGCCAGGTGATATCGTCTCGACCGACGGTAAAAAACTGGGGCGTCACCAGGGCGTTGTGTTTTATACAATCGGCCAGAGAAAAGGTTTGGGGCTTACCTCGGCCGAACCTCTTTATGTCGTGCACATCGATGCGCTTAACAACAGGGTGGTGGTTGGCGGTGAAAATGAAACTTACAGCACAGAGTTAAAGGCAGAAGAACTGAACTATGTTTCAGGTAAGCCCCCGGACGAACCACTCGGGATTGATGTAAAAATCCGCTACCGTGCACCTGCGGTCCCTGCTGTTTTGTACCCTCCAAGCGGAGTCAGCGCCCGGGTTGTTTTTCATGAAAAGCAGAAAGCAGTTACCCCCGGGCAGTCAGTAGTATTTTACCGCGGCGAAGAGGTGTTAGGCGGAGGAATAATTGAATCTTCGATAGCGCTGTGCCCACCTGGCGATGACTAATAAATATTAGAGCGTCTAATTGTCAGTTTAGATGTCGGGTAAGTGCTCATGCTTTTTATAGTAAAGAATATTTTTACCAGTAAGGGGTTGTGGTTGTGTACGATGTAAATATTATTCAGCTGGCTATGAATGATTATGAAAGCCGGTCCGGGCGATTTGATCGGGTTGAAGGATATCTGAGGCAAATTGAAGCCGGGGATAACCACCCGGTGATGATAATGCTTCCGGAGATTTGGGGAACGGGTTTTTTTAATTTCGACCGTTATAAAGCTGAAAGCGAAATGCTGCAGGGTGAAACATTCTTGTGCCTGGCACCCTGGGCGGAGAAGATAGGTTCTTATCTGTTGGCCGGTAGTATTGTTGAGCGTGAGGGCAGCAACTACTATAATACCACACTGCTAATCGGGCCTAACGGTGCTTTGGCAGGGAGCTACAGAAAGATACACCTGTTTGGTTATCAGTCTGAAGAAAATAGTGTACTCACTGCCGGAAGCGAACTTTACATGCTAAAAACAAAATACGGCACCTGGGGTTTCAGCACCTGTTATGACCTGCGCTTTCCCGAGCTTTACCGTAAGATGGTTGACAGCGGTGTAGATACGATTTTTGTCGTAGCTGCCTGGCCAAAGGCGCGTCTTGAGCACTGGGAACTTTTTAACAGGGCCAGGGCCCTGGAGAACTTATGCTACCTGGTATCCTGTAACTGTGCAGGAGAGTTAAAAGGCCACTCTTTGGGGGGTAACAGCATGGTTGTTGACCCCTGGGGAGAAATCGTAGCCCGCGCAGGTAAAAGAGAAGAATTGCTAACTGCAGTGATCAACCCGGAAAGGACTGCCGCTGTCAGGGCAGAATTTCCCGCCCTTCAGGATAGACAGATTAGATAGGGATTAATCCATGTTAAAAAATAATTTTCGATTAATAAAATCCAACCTTTACTTGATCGTTGAATCAGTCAGGCTGATTAAGCAAAAGATGAATTGCCAGATTCGATTCGAACTTCCTGCCAATCCGGAGCAGTCAGGATAATGCCTGAATGAATCTATTAGGAAAATACTGAGCAAAAGAGTTTCCTTTCAGCCGATAATTTAGATTATAATTATTAATCAACGCAGGGTTTAGTGAAGGAGGATAAATACCGATGAGTCCAATTTATTTCCCGCGGATTTCAGCAGAAGAAGCTGCTTCAATGATCAAGCACGGGCAAACTGTCGCTTTTAGTGGTTTTACGGCAGCAGGTTCTGCAAAGGCAGTGCCGCGCGCCCTTGCCCGCCAGGCGAAAGATATCCACTCAAGGGGTGAACCTTTTAAGTTAAATGTCCTGACAGGCGCTTCTACAGGCCAGCTTGATGACCTGCTGGCTGAAGCAGAGGCTGTTGCCTGGCGCGCGCCATATCAATCATCAAAACCCATGCGCCGCCAGATTAACAATCAACAGATTGAATTTACAGATATGCATCTTTCTCATCTGCCGCAGGCTGTACTTTTTGGTTTTCTCGGCAATGTTGACTGGGCGGTTATCGAAGCATCCGAAATAACTTCAGATGGTCGAATCTATCTTTCAACATCGGTCGGGGCTTCACCGACATTCCTGCATACTGCTGAAAACGTGATCATTGAATTAAACCGTTATCATACGGTGCGGTTAAGCGAAATGACTGATGTTTCGATGCAGCCCCCGCCGCCGCACCGCAGCCCGATTCCAATTTACCACCCCCTGAGCAAGATCGGCCTGCCTTACGCATCGGTGGATCCCAAAAAAATTGTCGCCGTAATTGACAACAATGAACCGGACGGCATTGCCCCAATGGAAACACCTGATGAGGTCAGCAGAAAAATTGCCCACCAGGTGGTCGATTTCCTGCTGGAAGAGCGTCGGGCGGGACGGATACCTTCTGAATTTTTACCTCTTCAGGCTGGTGTGGGAAATATTGCTAACGCGGTGATGTCTTTTCTTGGCGATGATCCTGACGTTCCTGCTTTCACCATGTATACGGAAGTCTTCCAGGATTCCCTGGTAGAACTGATGGAGAAAGGACATTTGCTCGGTGCCTCTACCTGCAGCCTGACGGTCTCAGACGATAACCTGCAGCGGATCTATAACAATATGGATTTTTTTACCCAACGGATTGTCATGCGCCCGCAGGAGCTGTCAAATAATCCGGGTGTAATCCGCCGCCTGGGGGTTATTGCTCTCAATACAGCCCTGGAATTTGATTTAAACGGCCATGCCAACTCCACTCATGTCTGCGGCACAGACCTGGTTAATGGTATCGGGGGCAGCGGTGATTTTACCCGCAATGCATATCTTTCTATATTTATGTCTCCGTCGGTGGTAAAAGACGGCCGTATTTCCACGGTTGTCCCCATGGTTACTCATCCTGATCACAACGAACACTCTGTACAGGTGCTGGTTACGGAACAGGGACTTGCCGACCTGCGCGGCCTTGGCCCCAGGGAGAAAGCACGGACTATCATTGATAAATGCGCCCATCCCGACTATCGTGAATACCTTCATCGCTACATATCAGAATCACCTTCAGGTCATATCAGCCAGAATTTAAAAAAGTGCTATGATTTGCACATCAACCTGATAGAAAACGGTACGATGAAATTATGGGAACATTAGTGAAAGGAGCATTAAAATGGCTCAGCGTTTGCACGGTGGAAATTTAGTAGCAAAAATGCTTAAAAATGAAGGGGTACAAAATATTTTTTCCCTTAGCGGAGGTCATATCAACCCGATTTATGACGGCTGTCTTACTGAAGGAATCCGTATCATTGATACACGACATGAACAGGCGGCAGTTCATATGGCCGAGGGATGGGCCCGTTTTACCGGGTTGCCCGGTGTGGCGGTGGTAACAGCCGGGCCCGGGGTGGTCAATGCTCTGCCCGGCATAGCGGTTGCTTCGCAGAGTGCGGTTCCTCTCGTTGTAATTGCCGGCCGCAGTTCACTGGCGATGCGTGACCTCGGTTCAATGCAGGACATCGATCAGCTTGAACTGGTCCGCCCGCTGGTCAAGTGGGCCCGTTCAGTTTACCAGGTCGAACGTCTGCCGGAATATGTGGCTACCGCTTTCCGCCAGGCTAAAACAGGCCGGCCGGGGCCGGTATTTTTAGAAGTGCCGATCGATATCATTAAACAGGAAGTTGATCAGGGCACTAAGGTGCGCTATCCAAAGTATTACTGCCCGCAGACACGTTTGTATGCCTGTGAGAACGAAGTGCAGGAGGCAGCTAAACTTCTTAGCAAAGCAGAGCGTCCGGTAATCCTGGCCGGTAGTGGTGTCTGGTGGTCAGGCGCTTCTGCCGAACTGGTCGCTTTTGCTGAAGAAACAAATATCCCTGTTTATACCAGGACTATGGCCAGGGGGGCAATTCCCGAAGATCACCGCCTGGCCGGCGGTTTTTATCCCCTGGGGTTAATGCAGGCCGACGTTGTCCTGATCCTGGGCACGCGTTTTGACTGGACCCTGGGTTATGGCCGCCCGCCACTTTTCACGCCTGGCCTGAAAACGATCCAGGTCGATATTTATCCTGAAGACATCGGCAAGAACCGACCTGTGGATATCGCCCTGCCTGGTGATATCAAGGCTGTTCTCGGACAGCTCACAGCAGCCCTCAAAGGTGCCAGGATGAACGCCGATTCTCAGTGGCCGGAAACTGTTCAGGTTTTAAAAAATGCGGCGAGGGAGTCGGTATGCCAGGAGGCAGCATCTGATGCCGAGCCGCTGCACCCGGCGCGGTTATGCGCAGAAGTGCAGCAGTTTTTACCCCGTGATACTTCGATTGTGGTCGACGGGGGTGATATTGCCGGTTTTACGGTCCTGTCGATGCAAACCTACGGCCCCGGCTCGATGCAGTGGGTCGGCGCTTTCGGTCATTTAGGTGTTGGTCTGCCCTTTGCCATTGCCGGTAAACTTGCCAGGCCCAATCAGCCCGTTGTGCTGATCACCGGTGACGGTTCTTTAGGTTTGAGCGCTATGGAATTTGATACCGCTGTGCGCCATAATATTCCACTGATCTGTATTGTTTCAAATGACAGTGGTTGGGGGCAAATACGCCGTGTCCAGAGACAGACTTATGGGCGTGAGCGGGTTATCGGCTCTGAACTCGGTTTGACCCGTTACGATAAAATTGTTGAAGCCCTGGGCGGTTTTGGCGCTTACGTTGAAAAAGCAGCCGATATCAAATCAACGCTGGAGTTGGCTATTGACAGCGGTAAACCTGCCTGCATAAATGTGCGTACTAATCCGGAAGCATCTTTCGGCGGCATGGATCTACCCTGGCCGATTCATTGATTATCAGGAGGAATTGAGATGAATAGATTATCGGGTAAGATAGCTCTTATTACAGGCTCCGGTCGCAAGAAAGGGATTGGTTATGCCTGTGCCCTGCGGCTGGCTGAAGAAGGAGCTTCAGTGGTGGTGGCCGACCTGGCCGAGACTGTTGATGAAGATATCTATAAAGAAGAGATGCACAATGAACTTAAGGCCGTAGCGGCTGACATATCAGCATTGGGGAGCCAATCTCTGGCGGTCGAGGTTGATGTTACCGACCCTGATTCTGTACAATCAATGATCGATCAGGTTAAGACGGTTTTCGGCAGGCTCGATATTCTTGTCAATAATGCCGGTACTGCAATGGAGCCGGCGCCCCTGGTTCATACAGATTTGGATGCGTGGCGCAGAACTTTAGAGATTAATTTAACAGGAACCATGCTATGCTGCCGGGCGGCCGCACCACTGATGATGAATAATGAAGAAGGCGGCAGAATTATCAACATGTCCTCAAGGGCTGCTCAGCGCGGGGCAATCTGGATCCATGCCTATTGCGCTTCTAAAGCTGGCATCATCGGCCTAACCCGGTCCATGGCCCTGGAGCTGGCACCTTTTAAAATATGTGTCAATGCTCTCTGCCCCGGCGACATTGATACAGAACTCAAGCGCTGGGGCTGGGAAAAAGAGGCTCTGGTAATGGGCAAAACAGTAGAAGAGATTGCTGCAGCAGCGGCTAAGGCCACTCCACTGGGCAGGATCGGCACTCCCGCTGATGTTGCGGCTGCGGTGGCTTTTTTTGCTTCTCCTGACTCTGCCTATTTGACCGGCGAGATTCTCAATATCACGGGTGGATGCGGTATGCGCCCGGTATTTTAGCCAATAAGGGGCCGGTTATGCCCCTTTTTTTCCGGCAGGGGTTCTTATTTTTCCTCCGACGCTTTCAGGCGTCGCAGGTAGATGGCCCGGTAGACAATCCAGAAAACAAAGAGAGCCACGAGGTAAACAAATACTAGGCCGATTGTTTCCAGTACGGCAGGCACTGTTCTTCCCGCCGCGTAGCCAATGGCCGGCATGTTGGCCAGGAGCAGGATTGGAATTGCAGTAAACAGGGCTACTCCACCGGCATAAACCAGGTCTTCAGCCACCGGAGTTTCAAAGTGGGGATCGAGTACCCGCAGCAGGGCCAGGCCTGAGGCAACCGTGCCTGTTACCAAACCGAATGAAGAAACCATCCTTTCGAATTTATAATCCATTTGCATCCTGTTTACAAGGAAAGAAACGAAGACCAGCGTAACTAAGCCGCCTATTGTCGAAAGCAGAGCTATTTCCAACCAGTAGAGTCGAATCATTTCCAGGGATATTGCAGTTATTGCGGCGGTAATCATGAAATCGATAAAAGTACCGCCAAGGCGCGTCATCAGGCCGTGATCGATAATGTATTCTATTTTTATTTTTTCCATGATCCAGCGGATGACCAGGGCGAAGAGGATACCGAATATGTAACCGAAACCTCCGATTAGCGCAGAGAGGTTTTCCCCGAACTCGCCGAATCTTCCAAGTAACCCGAGCAGGTTACTTAAGAACAGGTAAGCTACAAGCAGCACCATTCCAACCAGTGCCAATTGCAGAGCCATAGATTCTATCGCTTCCTGTGCTGTTACCAGGCGCCCTGCTTCTTTCTTTTCTTCACCGGGCCTGACGATGCCCCGAAACACTGAAGGTGGAATTTGGTCATATCCCTTAAACAATGTTGCCTTGTTGCGGCGAACGCCCCAGTTAATAATGACCATGCCGATAATATAGGCCCAGATGAATCCTAATGCGCCAAAAGTAAGGCCAACCTGGCTGCCTCCGATAAAGCCCATGGTTTCCCAGTTTAGACCGAAACTGTAGGCAACACCCGGATTGTTGCCGAAGCCCATTACCAGGTGCAGTCCGAAAGCGGGGAAGAGGTCGGGATAATATGTAAGAATTAAGATTAAGGCAAAGGCCAGTCCCAGGATACCCTGAACCGCATAAGTTTTACAGTGAATGACCATAGTTGTAAGGGTGCCGTAACTGCGTTTGACCTTTGATCCTCGCAGACCCATCGCAATAAAAGCCAGGGTCAGCAGGTGATAGACATAGTCGCCCATCTCGTTAGGATCGATCACTCTGAACAAGTATTGCCCGAGCAGGATGCCGAACAAACCGGCCAGGATGCTGTTGGGAATTAAAAATTTTTGCAGGAATGAAATGCGGCTTCTCAAAAAAGTTGCCAGGAGAAGAAAGACACTTAAATAGCTGAAGATTAGGACAGGTTCCCAGTTTACACCGGCCATCTAGTTTCCCCCTTAATCGATTATTCATGCAAGAACCAATATTTACATTTATCTTTATTCTCTACCTTTTCAAGTATCCCTTCTTTTAACAATTCTGTGATCACTTATATTTACTCATGGTATGCGTTATAATTGACTTATCTTTGTGCTGGTGGGGGATATAATGATGAATATTTACAAAATAATTTCGGAACAGCTCTCTTCAGGTAAGGAGACGGCCCTGATTACAATTATTTCGAGCGATAATAATCCCTCGTTAAAAGGTAAGAAGGTTATTTTATCTGAGGGTAAAGTAATATACAGCGGACTGGACAGAGATTTTACCGGTAGGGTTTATACCCGGGCAGAGCCTCTCCTTAAAAAATCTCAAAGCGTTATAACCGTTTTTAATTCCGACCAGAAAGAACCGGTGCAATTGTTTATCCAGTTCTTCAAGATAGCACCACGGTTAATTATCCTGGGCGGAGGTCATGTCGGAGCAGCGCTTTGCCGGATGGCTGCCCTGCTTGATTACGAAATAACTGTGATTGACGATCGCCCTTCTTTTGCCAACGAATCTGTTCATCCGGATGCTGATCAGCTAATTTGTGAACAGTTTGGCCGGGCCCTCGATCTGATCGAACCTTCCCCTTCAGACTATATCGTTATTGTCACACGCGGCCACCGGTACGATCGTCTCTGCCTTGAAAAAGCGCTTGAAAGGGATTCAGCTTACATCGGCATGATTGGCAGCCGGAAACGAGTCGGTGAGCAAATGAAAAGTATGGCCGAATCAGGTTATTCCCGGGACCAACTGGCCCGAATTCATTCGCCAATCGGTCTTCCAATCGGAGCGGTTACTGAAGCTGAAATTGCCTTGAGCATCCTGGCCGAAGTAACTGCGGTCAGGCGCAGCGGCTGCAGTGATGAAGCATTCCAGGACGAAGTGTTGCGGGAGCTTAAGCAGTTGGAAGAGGATGGTCGTAAAGCAGTCCTGGCCACGATTATAAATGCGCGGGGATCGACTCCCCGTAAAACCGGTTCACAGATGATTGTTTTTCCAGACGGAACTCTTAAAGGGACAATTGGCGGAGGTTGTGCCGAAGCGGAAGTGAGGAGAGAGGCCCTGCTCTGTTTTGACCGGGCTCAGGCACGTCTATTTAAGCTTAAACTTACCGCGGATGCAGCGGC
>PWUG01000313.1 GCA_003562605.1 Syntrophomonadaceae bacterium
CCGCTTCAGCTTTCTTTGCTTTAGCTTTCATCTTCTCGAGATCTGCTTTCCATTCATCCAGTTGTGCCTGCATCTTCTGACTGTAAAGTTCCTTTTCATTCATTCTTATTACCACCTTCAATTTATATTAATCGCCGCATATATAAAAATAACAGTAGCCGGCGAAGCTTATAAAAATCTACCCGGGGTTGCTGATGCTAAGGGTCAATGTGAGCGGGGCTATTTGGTTATAATGCGCTACTGCATGTCCATATTGCGTGATATTCATAATTATACATTATAATAAATCTAATGTCCAATTTGGCAGTTTTACCCGCCGGGGAAAACTGCCGCCAGGCCATTTTTTTCATTGACTGCAACATGACTGCTTTGCTAACATATAGCCGGGGGGTGAAACGGTGGAAAACCCTGAGATGACACCGGAAGAAAGGGGCAGGCTGATGGAACGGTTCCGGAAGGCCTGGGAACGGGAAATCGACGAGTGGAAGGAAGAGCTGATCAAAAACGGCTTCAGCCCCGAGGAAGCGATGAACATAACTGATAATTACCGGTAATGAATTAGGACCGCACAGAAAACGCTCCGGGATTGCCGTGACTTACATTAAAGCGGCTGAAGCGGCTCTAACGGCAATTATGCCTCCATTCGGCGCGGCAGCCACTTTTTATGCTGTCAGTTCAACCGGTATAGACAAAAAAAGCGGGGGCAGCGCCCCCGCCATCAGGCAGGTGTTACACTACTACTTCAGCTCAATTGAGTAGAACATACCCATGATCTGTTCATCATCAAGATGGTTTTCACCGGCTAAGGTTATTTCGATCTGCTTGCCGTCCTTAACCGCTCCATACTTTGTTTGCTGCATACCTGAGAACTCGAAGCTGGTAGCATAGAAGGGAAGGCCAAAGAGTTCCATCTCTTCCACGTCAGTTCCATCGTAATTGGCGGCGAAGTTCTCCATTGACTTTTTGGCTGCATCATCAGCCAGGCCTGAACCGCGCACCCACACTTCAACAGCTTTGCTGATTCCCAGGTAGGCCTGCAGCCCGCCGCTGATATCCATTACATCCCAGCCGTCGGCAACAACCATGGAAACAGTCTCAGTTTCATAGCGTTCCCCTTTTACGGTCGGAACTGCGGGCTGGGCTTCTTCAGCGGGTTCCCCGGCTGCTCCTGAATCGCTATCCGATCCGCAGCCTGCCAGCATAAGTAATGCCATTAATGTAACTACGACAACTATTGCGATACCATTTAACTTCCACTTTGTCATTTTCATTCGCTCTCCTTCAAGTGTGATTATTTATTTACTTAAGCTTGAATATGGTTAATTGAAGCCGAGCCTGCTTACCCTTTTGCTCAGCACAATTGGCTTAAACTCAAGGCTGTTTCGGTAAAATAGACCATTTCTTCGGCCTTTTCCATCCCCCGCTCCGTTCGGACCTTGAATCCATCCGGGCCGCCCTTGATTATCAGTGCATTCCTTTTACCCTTGTATTTACTGCTCCAGTTAGTTAAAAGCGGGACTGCTTGAGAAGCGATTCCCGCTGCTCCAGGCGCTGCTGTATAAAGAGCGTATGTAGCGCTGAATTGCGCTGGAAGCTGTTCTCCTTCCACCCGCGGTGTGTCATCCGGGAAATTTAGCTTTTTAAAGATTTGAGCCAGGACAAAGTCAGGTAAAGTGATCCCGTCATGCGGCATGATCAGAAAAGGGTGTTCGCAAACCAGCTGGGCTTCAAATTCTGTCGAAGGCTGGAGTTCAACTTTCAAATCACTGCCTTTCTCTATAGTTTTCAGGTGGCGACAGGTCACATTCCAGTTTGCCCGTTGGCTGGTGACTCCAGAAAGGCGGTAACTGATATTGCGTTCTTCATCCGGGACATTGTATACAATTGCTGACCGATAGCTATCATATTGCCAGCCGTTACTATCTGCAGCTGCTTTTCTTTTTTGATCGGCTTCTCGGCCCGCTTTTGTCATAAAGTAGGCCATCACCCCCAGGCCGGCGACAATTACCAGGGCGGGCAGGTAATCGAGCATTGAACTCAACCCCTTTAGTCCGGATTAGATACTTTACCGGTTTTGCTAAAATTTAACTAACAAAAACGAAACAGCTCTATAATTACCATTAACCCTGAAGCGCCTTTAGCATGCCGTCGATAGACATCATCCCGTAATCGATGACATATTCAGTGTCATCATCGGTAACCAGGGTGATCCTTTTATTCAGCATGCTTTTTTTAGGAATGATTCTTTGAATTATTTCACGGGGAATGACGAGAAACTGCTCCTGGTCAATCGCTCTGAAAAATGCTTTATCAAGAATGGCATTTAAGGATGTGTCAAATTTGCTCAGGTAGATCACCCTCTTATCGGTTATCGTTAAATCACCGAGATAACGCCCGATATCGGAGATGATAAAATTGGTAGTCCAGGTGCCAAGTTCTTGTTCATCGCTGTCGAGGGGAAATGTGCATTTGGCCATGACCTGATCTCCTTTCCTCTTGGTTTTTAAGGCATGCCAGCCTATACCGATCATATGCGGAAGAGGATGGAGCTGCTATAAAAAAATTGCTGAAAAATGGTTATTTATTGCTCTGTGCCCGTTAAGTGGCTGGTTTGCTTGCGGTAGTTGATGGGGGTAACACCGGTATGCTTCTTAAAGGCTTTGCTGAAATGACTGTGTTCGCTGAACCCGCAGAGGAAGCAAATTTCCGTGATTGAATACTTGCTGAGGGTGAGCAGCTCTTTTGCTTTTTCTATTTTCAGGTGGATCAGGTATTCGTGCGGTGTTTTGCCGGTCTCTTTTTTAAAGAGCCGGATGAAGTAATAGGGACTTAAGTTAGCGATAGCCAGCAGTTCACTGTTTGAAAGGCGCTGATTAAAGTTATCATTAAGGTATTCTATCGCCTTCAGAATATTTTCCCTGGCCCCAATTTCCTTTCGTTCCATCCGGGCATGAACGTTGCTTTGCGTACTGCGGAGCAGTTCTATCACCAGCTGCATACTGATACTTTCCAGGATGTAGCGATAGCCGGCCTGCTGGGCGCGGGCCTCTTCGATAAAATGGTCCACCAGCAGGCTGATATTACGGTTGAAAATGTTAGCTTCAGCAGCAAAGTAGACCTGCCTGATTCCGGTCAAAGAGTGGGCAATTTGTTGGATGTAGTTCTTTTGGATATAGATGCAGATTGAATTGTAGATTGTAAATTCCCCGTCAACCCCGTGATACTGGCCCGGGTTGGCCGGAATCATGAATCCCGGCCTGGGGGCGATTAAATGACGTCCTGCTTTAAAATTTGTCAGGCTCGGCGAAAAGGAGTAAGGGACGAAGAACTCATAGCCATCATGGGCGTGTTCGTAGGAAACAACATCGATGTGCTGGTGGGTAACGAGGATATCTATATTACTGCTGTGGTAGAGCTCGTAATCTGCAGACCCGGAACCTTCCGGCTTGCTGATCTGATCAGGTTCTCTTATTACAGCCAGGCTTTTTTCCATGCGGCATAACCCTCGCTGCATCGTAATGTTTCAGCTGTTTTAATTATAGCCTCTAATCTTTAAATAGAACAGACATTAATGCTCTTTTTCTAACAAGTAGGATTACGTCTTGATATCATCAGGCAGGTGGTTTTTCCCTTTATGCTATTCAAGTGAAGGTTTACATTAACCATGAGATAGTCAGACTGGTCAGTTTGGAGGTGCAGCAATGGTTGAAGTTAACTATAATTATTCTAAATCATGGCGGCTGCAAGCAGCTAAAAGCCGGTTGAGCACGGTAGTAAAAAAAGCTATTGCCGGCAGCACTGCTGGCCTGCAGCCCTTTAAAACAGATAAAGTGAAAGTTTCAATGAAAGCCCGCTCCCTGTAATTAGAAAGCTGCCTATTAAAAGAGGCCAGGATGATTGTTATCCAGTCGCCTGTATTTCCCGAAAGCTTTAATGGGCACCGGCAGGCCCCTTCGTTTGGGCCAGCTTTACTCACCGGCGTTCATGATAGTAATACTGAGCTGCAGCGCAGATGCAAACAAAACCCAGAGAAGATAGGGGATGTTAATGTATGTAATCCAGGGTGAATACGTATAGATGCTAGTTAGAGCCCAAACCAGGGTGCCAAGAACAAGCAGAATATCGATAGCGGCAAGGCAGTTGTTTTTCATAACAAACTGGATCGGTGTAAATAAGAAATTAAATACCAGGTTAAGCGTAAACGGCATGATCAAAGTCAGGGGCAGTGGTCCGGTCAAAGTATAATAAATGACCGTCCCGAATGAAATAAAGATAATAATGTACAGGATTGACCACACCGGCCCGAACAACCAGGCAGGTGGCGCCCATGAAGGTTTCTTCAGTTGTGCATACCAGCTGCTTGAATCCATTTTTCCCTCACCCCTAATATGGCAAATGCAATATATTACAAAACATGCCTTGCTGCTCGCCGTTATAAATATGCCGGCTTTGATTTCCCGGCAGGCTAAAGTTCGTGGCCAGTTTCAACCAGCTTTTTGAGGTGTGTAAAAGCTCTGACTGCGGGGGCGCCGTCAATTACATCATGGTCCACCAGGGCGGTTAGATAGAGAATTTCCCTGATTTTTATCTCATCATCAACCACCCAGGGTTTCTTAACGACCGAGCCGACAGCAAAGCAGAGGGGATGAACTGAAACAGGGATAATCCAACCATGCATCTCCCCGATCATCCCTACAGATGTAACCATTACGGTGCCCATATTTTTCTTGAAGAAAAAGGGCCTTTTAATCATCTGCTTCCAGACAAAACTCCTGATAAACCCCGGCAAGGCATAATAGATTTTCATCAGAATCCGGTTTTTGCTGTCCCCCAAAACATAGTCCTTTTCATTTTCTATATCCTGTTTCATCCCGGTACCAATTTCCGCACTTATTTCAGCAATACTTTTCTTGTTTGACTCACGGACTAAGTAAGGCAGCGGCACTTTAACTCCCTTTACTTCTCTTTCAATCATTAAGGATATGTCTATATCATTAAATAGGATTACCTTTCTTTTCCCTTTTCGCAGACCATGGATCGGTTTATATTTGCTAACCGCCTGGCTGATACATTTTATGAGCCAGGCGTTAAAGGAAATGTTTTCCCCCTGTTCCTTCAGGCGGGCAATCTTATTTCGCGCCTCTGTAACATCAAGCTCGAGCAATACCCTGATATGGTGCTTGGCAAAAGCTGCCGCCCCAATATCAATCGTGGCAAGCCTGCTGACGGGGAACTCTTTAACTTCATAATCTTTATGCCCAAACACTGAAAACCCCTCGAGTCGCAACTGCCTCTTTAGCGAGGACCTATTACTCTGCGGTGATGTAAGGATCCGGATTCATCTAAACAGATCATTTTTCTGACCGTTCTTGCTCATAGTAGTAATCGAGAAAAGCTGTTACAGTAAAGATTGGTATTTCATTATACTTCAAGAGAGGTAAGAGTCGTTATGGTGCTTGATGCGGCAAATTTTTGCAGCGGGTGCAAATGCCTTTTAAATAATAGCGCTGCTCTTCTACGATGTAGCTATTGCCCAGTTCTGCAATAGCAGGAATCTTATATTCCTTTAAACACTCACATTTGCCACATTTACGGCAGAAAAAATGCGGATGGCAGTGGCTGCCTTCTTCACAGATGCATAAGGCAAAAAGCCGGCTCCGCTGCTGATCTTCGATCTGGTGCACAAAACCAGCCTCTGCGAAAGTCTCAAGTGAGCGGTAAACACTGACCGGATCATAGTTGGTGCTGCCAAGGGCAGAATATATTTCTTTGTGCGATAAAGGTGCATCTGCATTTAACAAAACCTCAATAAGCGCGAGACGACCGGCAGTCTGCTTTAACCCATGCTCTTTTAATATTTCTCTGGCAATTTGATCCGGCAATCGCTGCACCTCCTTCTGAAAAAGTGTATTAACACCGGCCCTTAAAATAGCATTACTGTCAATAAAACATTGCGAACGCTTAGTAATCAGCTGGGCTCCTTTACTATGCTCAATCTATGCTCAACTTACGCACCAGGAAGGCAACCAGGAAAAACATACCATTAGAAAGCACAATCGTAGCGCCGGTAGGGAAATTAAAAATGTATGATCCGAATAC
>PWUG01000099.1 GCA_003562605.1 Syntrophomonadaceae bacterium
GTAACCAAGGTCTTTAAGAATGCGATCATGAAGTTCGCCGTAAAGGCCTGCCCGGCAGGGTCCGTAACCTCCTCCGCTTACCAGGGTATCAGCTCCCCGATCCAGGCACTCAAGGTAAGTCCCTAAAACTATTTTAAAAGGAATACAGGCAAATTCGGGAGCGTACTTAGCCCCTAAAGTAAGGGTCTGACGTGTAGGCCGGCTGGGTGTAATCGATTCTTGGCCAAGTTCCTCCAGGATCATTTCGATTATCGGGGTTAACGTGCCCATATGGCCAAATGCTGCTTTCAACGGCTTCTACCTCCAGGGGCTAGCTTAGATAACGACGGGCCAGCTCTTTTAAAAAAGCGGTTTTTAGCTGCAGGCTGGCAGCGTCGATGCGTTCATTTTTGCCGTGAACGGTACTCCTGGCCTGCTGATCGAAACCCTTTGCCATATGACCTATACCATAGGAGGGAATGCCTGCACTTCGCAAAAACTTGGAGTCGGTTGAACCCGCTGAAATTACCGGTAAACATACCGCATCACGGCCGGCCAGTTCAAGGGTAATCTCTTCCATCAATTTATAAAAAGGCTCACCCGAACTGGAAAATGTCGGAGTGCGGTACTCGCTAAAATCGATTTCGATTTCCTTGCTAATCACCAGGCGTAATTCTTTTTCCACGTATTCACAGTCCTGCCCTGGCAGGATCCTGATATCGATATCCGCCTCGCAGTAATCAGGAACAATATTGGTCTTGGTTCCACCGCGGATCATGTTCGGCGAAACGGTCATACGGGTCATTGAACGCAGCGACTCCACGAAAGCCTTCTCCAGGGGTAACTCCCCCAGAAGATTATCCACCTGATCAGGGCCAAGCTTATTAATTTCGATCCCGCAAAGTCCGGCAAGATTTCTAAGCAGTTTCTCCACTTCCGGCACAAGGACAACTTCCGCCCGGTAATTGTGCAGCCGGCTGACCGTCCGGGCCATTTTGACCACGGCATTGTCAGCCATAGTCGGCACTGAACCGTGTCCGGCTGTTCCGTGGGCTTTCAACCTGCACCAGGCAGTCCCCTTTTCACCAACCTGCAGGAAATAGAGCATCTTTCCATCGAGGGTTATCGGTTGATCGGCACCTTCATTAACAGCATAATCGGCGGCAATCTTATCCGGAAAGTTCTGCACCAGGTAATCTGCCCCGAGCCTGCCACCTTTTTCTTCATCAGCTGTTGCGGCAATAATCAGTTCTCCCTGTAAATTAGCTTTTTCTTCAATTAGCTGCAGGGCTGCTGAAACCTGGGCCGCCATTAAATCCTTACAATCAAGCGCGCCTCGCCCGTAAATCACGCCGTTTTTTAGCTCTCCGGAAAAAGGGGCAAAATCCCATCCTTCCCCGACAGGGACAACATCAGAATGAGAGATATAAAGAAGCTTTTTCTGGCCGGATCCTAAACGGAGTATAAAGCTGCCCCGGTCCTTTTCAGGTTCGACTATCTCACCTGTCACTCCGGCACCTTCAAAAAGCGCCTTCAGGTATCGGGCCACAGCTGTTTCATTTCCGGGCGGGTTGGTACTGTCAATACGAATTAAATCGCTTAATATTTTTTCAGGAGTTGTAGTCAAATTATTTTCCTCCTTGCAGGAATATTTTAAAACCGGGCCTAAACTGCTTCTTTAACCAGGTGGCAGGAGGTATAGTGGTCCGGGCCAACTTTTTTAAAAACTGGGACCTGTTCGGGGCAAATCGCCACTGCCTGGGGACAACGTGTATGGAATGGGCAGCCTGGTGGAGGATTAGCAGGGCTGGGAACATCTCCTCTGAGAATAATCCGTTTTTTTTCAATTTCGGGGATCATTGAAGGCACCGCTGAAAGCAAAGCCTGCGAATAGGGATGAAGCGGTGAAGAATAAAACTCTTTCTTCGGGGCATCCTCCACAATACGACCCAGGTACATCACCCCGACCCGATCGGCAATATGCTTGACCACGCTCAGGTCATGAGAGATGAAAAGAAAGGTTAACCCAAATTTTTCCTGTAAATTTTCGAGCAGGTTGATAATCTGCGATTGGATCGATACATCAAGGGCGGAAATCGGCTCATCGGCGACGATAAAATGCGGTTCGAGGACCAGGGCCCGGGCAATGCCAACCCGCTGCCGCTGTCCACCGGAAAATTCATGCGGGTAGCGGCGGTAATGATAGGTATCGAGGCCGCATACTTTTAAAATTGATTCGACCTTTTCGCGGCGCTCCTTACCCCTGGCTATACCGTGTACCTCGAGAGCCTCACCGATCGCTTCCCCGATAGTCATACGCGGGTTAAGCGAGCTGTAAGGATCCTGAAAGATGATCTGCATCTCCTTACGCAGGTTGCGCAGTTCTTCTTTGCCCATAGTCATAACATCCTGACCCTTAAAAGAAACAGTTCCCGCTGTGGCTTTGATCATTCTCAGGATAGTCAGGCCGGCAGTAGATTTTCCGCATCCTGACTCACCGACAAGTCCATAAGTATCGCCGGGAAAAACACGCAGATCGATTCCGTCAACAGCTTTTACATGACCGGTAACCCGTGAAAAGACACCCGTTTTAATAGCAAAATATTTTTTCAGTCCCTCAACTTCAAGGATCGGTTGTGGAGTTTGCATTTATTTCACCCCCCTGGTTTTCTGCTCCTGATAAAGCCAGCATCTTACCAGGCGATTGTTTTGTGACTCCAATAAATCGGGCATTTCGTGGCTGCAGATAGCCATCACTTCCGGACAGCGGGGATGGAAAGGGCAACCCGGGGGCATCTCCATCGGATTAGGTACAGTTCCCGGAATAAAATCAAGAGTTTCCTTCTCTTCTTCCAGTTTCGGTTTTGACTTGATCAACCCTGCTGTATAGGGATGCAGAGGTTCATGAAACAAGGCACTAACATCTGCATCCTCAACAATTATTCCTGAATACATAACCACGACATGCTGGGCCATCTCGGCGATGACCCCAAGGTCATGAGTAATAAAGATAATCGCTGTATTTATTCTTTCTTTAATCTCTTTCATAAGCTCAAGTATCTGGGCCTGAATAGTCACATCAAGAGCAGTGGTCGGCTCATCGGCAATAAGAAGTTTCGGGTTGCAGGAAAGAGCCATGGCAATCATTGCCCGCTGACGCATACCGCCGCTTAATTGATGGGGGTAATCGTTTATGATTTCGTTTGGGCGGGGGATTCCGACCAGCTCAAGCATATTTGCAGCTTCTTTCCAGGCCTCGTCACGATGTAATCCCTGGTGGAGGCGAATCGCTTCGCTGACCTGATCTCCAATTTTATAAACAGGATTAAATGAAGTCATCGGTTCCTGGAAGATCATGGCAATATCATTGCCCCTGACCCTGCGCATGCTTTTTTCATCAAGTTTAAGCAGGTCCTGCCCATTAAAAATGACCCTGCCTCCCTCGATTCTGCCGGGAGGGTACTTGATCAGTCTCATTATGCTTAATGAGATCACGCTTTTACCACATCCGGATTCACCGACCAGGCCGACAACCTCGCCGGGCTTAACATTGAAAGATACACCATTAACGGCCTTGATAACCGCATCGTCAGTGTAAAAGGTTGTTTTCAGATCTTCAACTCTAAGCAAATAATCCATCTTTAACCTTCCTTATCAGCTGTTAGCTTTATATACCACATCTAATTATTCCGGAACCTTAAATGAACAGATTATGCTATCTGTGTTTCCTGGAACGCGGGTCAAGCGCATCGCGTAATCCGTCACCGAGCAGGTTGAAACCAAGAACCATGAAAAGAATTGCCAATCCGGGGTAGGTGGTAAGGTGGTGTGAGGTGCGGATATATTCTCTTCCCTTACTCAACATTGCTCCCCATTCCGGATCAGGCGGTTGGGCACCCAGGCCCAAAAAACCGAGACCGGCCGCCCACAATATGGCAGTGGCGATCTGGAATGTAGACTGGACAATAATCGGCCCCAGGCAGTTAGGCATAATATGACGAATAATAATCCGCGCATCCCCGATGCCGAGCGCCTTGGCCGCAGCGATGTAACCCTGTTCCTTAACCGCCAGAACTGAGCCGCGCACCAACCGGGTATAGATCGGCACAGAGGCAATTCCAACCGCGATCATCACATTCTCCACACCCACCCCAAGTACGGCCACCACCACGATCGCCAGCAGAATACCCGGAAAGGCAATTAAGATATCAATAACCCTCTGAATGAGTATGTCAAATCTTCCTCCATAGTAACCGGAGAGTGCCCCGATTGGCACACCGATCAGCATTCCAATTGTTACAGAGATCAGACCGATGGCCAAAGAAATCCTCGAGCCATAAAGGATTCTCGAAAAGGAGTCGCGGCCCAGCCAGTCGGTACCAAGCAGGTTTTCACTTGAGGGGTCCTGCAGGGCATTGCCAAAATCAGTTTTGATCGGATCATAGGGAGTTATAAATGGCGCGAAAATAGCGCAGAGCAAAAACAGAACCAACACCGCAAGACCAACCATTGCCAACCGGTTACGACGTAAATGCCGCCATACCTGGCGCAGTTCGGTATCCCTTTTCGGGGTCGGCAATTTACTTGTTGCATCCAATTTGCTTAAAGAATCGAGTTTACTTTTCTCCATAGCCCTATTCCACCTCCTTAGTCCCGTAACTAATCCGGGGGTCAAGGAAGGCATAAATAATGTCTACAACAAGATTAATCATTACAAAAAAAACAGCAAGCAGAAGAACCGCTCCCTGGACAACCGGGTAATCCCGGGCCAGGATCGAGTCGACCATCAGGCGGCCGATCCCGGGCCAGGAGAAAACTGTTTCAGTAAGCACAGCGCCGCCAAGCAGGGTTCCGAACTGCAAACCTATTACGGTGACAACCGGTATCAGGGCATTTTTGAAGGCATGCTTGTTGATAACCACACGTTCGATGAGACCCTTTGAACGCGCCGTGGTAATATAATCCTGGCCAAGCACCTCAAGCATACTTGAACGGGTTATCCGGGCCAGCAACGCCGCTGTGGCCAACCCAAGCGTTAAAGCCGGTAAAACAAGATGTTTCCAAGTGCCAATTCCCCCGGAGGGAAGCCAGCCAAGCTGCACCGAAAAGAGCAGCTGAAACATTACCCCCAACCAGAAAACCGGCGCCGCCACCCCAACGAGGGCGGCCAGCATGCTGAAATTATCAAAAAGTGAATAGCGTTTAGTGGCAGAAACAATCCCGGCGCTCATGCCGATTATCGAAGCAATAACCATAGCTGTTGCGGCAAGGACCATGGTGTTCGGAAAACGTTGCGCCAGTTCAACTGTTACCGGCCTGTTCGTGAAGGTGGAACGGCCCAGATCACCCTGTAAAAGATTGGTCATATAAACAAAATACTGTACATGCAACCCTTCATCCAGGAGCAGTTCCCTGCGGACCTGCTCTATATATTCGGGGCTGGCATGAACCCCGGCAATGGCCCGGGCGGGGTCCCCGGGTATGAACCTGATAATTGCAAAAACTAAAATAGAAACCCCGATTAAAACCGGAATGGCCAGTAACAATCTTCTGATCACATATCCATACAATTAATGTCAACTCCCCGGCAATTGACTCTGGTAAAACCGCCTACCTTAATAAAATACAATAAAAATATCGATTCGACAACCTGCTGAAAAAAATAAAAGGGCAGGGCGCCTGCAGACGCTAAGAAGTCCGATTCACCCTGCCCTGATGTACTAACCTTATTAACCTTGGTTAAAACCTTTGCTTAATTTCATGCTGTGCCTATTCGATATAGGCATTCCATGCAGAGATGTTCTCCAGCGGATGGTGAATTAGCCCTTGTACGTTGGAGCGAACTGCGTTGACCTGTCCTTCATTATGAAGGAAGATCCACGGAGCATCACTCCATATGATCTCGATCGCTTCGCGATAGAGCCCTTCACGGACTCCGCGATCAGGGGTTATCCTTGCTTCATCGAGGAGAGCATCTACTTCATCGTTGGCATAGTAAGATACGTTGTTCCCAGCCGGAGGCCACTGGCTCGAATGGAACAGGGCAAACAGGCCGTAGTCAGCATCGAGAGTTACTGTTCCCCAACCTAACATGTATGCATCATGTTCAGCCTGA